>NZ_JBMFKV010000083.1:0-8735 GCF_049971835.1 Pyrobaculum sp. | reverse complement strand
CATACCAAAAACAACGCTCCACCGCCACCTCCACAAACTAGCCAGGTACGGCTACGTGCGGCTTGTACAACAAGGCGGGAGGCAGAGAGTAGAGCTACTCAGAAAATGTTGAAACCAGCAAAATATTTATAGATACGACTTAATGAGAATATGGCTAAGTTTGTGGTGCTGTCGAGGCTGACGGACGAGGGAGCCAAGACCGTCTTTGAGAGGCCTGAGCGGATAAAGGAGGTGAACAAGGAGCTTGAGTCCTACGGCGTCAAGGTCTTGGAGCAGTACGTCGTGTTTGGTGACTACGACTTTCTAAACATAGTCGAGGTAGAGGATGTAAATAAATTCCTCAAAGCCATGCTGGACCTAAATAGACGCGGCACTATTAGAACCACCAGCTACCTCATAATCCCCGTAGACGAGGCCTTCGAGACGCTAAAGAAAAAATAATAATATTTTTCCCTCGTTCTACACATCCTTCACACACGCCGTTAGGTATAATATCCAAGTGGAGCTATTCCGCAGGTCGTTGGGCTCGGCGCCTACCGGTAAGTAGCTGACTGCACGGCGGCTGGGGCCGTTGCGGGGGTTGGCTACTCCGGGTGTTGACCCTTTCCACTATTCCTCTGTATACAGATGGGTATACGTAAGAGTAAACTTTTTAAGACTTTACGAGGGGGGTGGTGTGAGTGATGTCATATCTGTGAGAGTTAGAAAGGAGCTGAAGAAGGCGCTGGAGGATCTGGGTATTGACTACGCAGAGGAGGTCCGGCGTTATCTAGAGGAGCTGGTGGCTAGGGAGAGGAGGAGAAGGGCTTTGGAGAGGGCCCGCCAGCTACGGAAAACTCTGGAGAGGGAGGCCGGCGTCTTGCCCACCGCGGCTGAGCTGATTAGGGAGGATCGGGATGCGGATAGTCGCTGACGCCTCTGCGATTGCGGCTCTGTACCTGCCGGAGAAGCTGAGCGAAGAGGTGGAGAAGGCACTAGCCGGGGCCCACTCAGTCTCCTCGCTTGACTTAGCGGCGTACGAGGTCCTCAACGTTGTGTGGAAACACGCCAGGCGGGGCCTCATAAGCCGAGAGGCGGCCCTCGAAATCGCGGGAGAGGTGCTTCAGCTATTTAAAACCTTGGAGGTGTACAGCTATAGGGAGGTCCTCCCTGACGCCCTAGAAATAGCCCTGGAAAAGGGAGTCACGGTATACGACTCGGCGTACGTAGCCCTAGCTAAAAAACTAGGCGCAACCCTCCTAACGCTCGACAGACAGATTGCACAAGCCTTCCCCCAGATTGTTTACAAGCTGTAGAACTGGACACGCCGCCAGCGCCAAGCCCAAACTAAGGCAGAGGTTGCTGTGTCAATCCTCAGCTACTCATCAGGTACGAACAGGTACACCCGTCGCCGGGCTGGCGACGGCATGGATGCTAAAGACGCTGAAGTAGCTAATAAACCCCCGCAGGTATGTGGAGACGATATGCCTCCCTCACGCCTCCTCCACCGCTACCCAGCCTGCAACTCCGCTACCGCCGCCGCAAGTCGTCTCGGGGCCGCCTCCCGTAGATGACGGATCCTCGCATCTGCTGAGACCCTACGGCGTAGCCATAAGAGCACTCCTTCGGAAAACCCCGCGTACGGCGAATGAGGCTGAAGACTTCCTTAGAGAGGTGTTGCCGAGCCACGATCCTGGACAGGTTATGGACATAATCGCCCGAGTCGGCATCGTAGCCGCCGCGCCAAGCGGGGTACTCACCTACACAGAACTAGCCGCGGAGGTTGCCAGGTGCCTGGAGTACGTCGGCGACGAGTTGCTAGCCGCCATCCCCATAGCGCACTGCGCCGCCAAGAAACAAGATCCACCCCCACAAGCCACGCTGTGCCGCGCCCTATCACAAGGCGAAGTTCCACCACGCTACACAGAGCTCGTGGAGAAGGCTCTTGAAACCTACCTAAAAAACGCCCCGCCCCGGTGCATACCATACGCCGCCGACATACCCAAAATAACCTCTCTGCTAAGAGGCAAGCCTCAATCCTAGGTCATCAACTACCTGACCACCAGCAAGCCGCAGACAAGTGGCGGCCGATGCGGCGACAAGATCTTATTTTCATCCCATGGCTTGGAGTCAAACCTCTTTGCTACTCCTAGATCTTGAACAGTGTGCTCTACGACCAGTGTATGCAGAGCCGCGGCTCCTACAGATAAATCCCGGAAGACTTCAGTCCACCCGCCCCAGGCCCTAGGCTCCTTCGAAATCTCAAATATGCCTACTGCCTAATGCCAACTCTGTAATACCGACGTTGATGGCCGTATCTAACACTACGGGCGGCGCCCATATCACATGGAAACAGAAAAAATCTTTAGTAAACGTCCAGAATACACGGCGCTATACGCCGCGGGGTTGCTATTCGGCTAGCAACCTCTTCACCACCGCGTAGTAGAAGGCGGCGGTGAAGAGTGCGGTGAAGAACAGCGTGGAGGCGAGCGCCGTGTAGAGAACGGCGGGGGGCATTTGGATAAGCGGAGTTATCAGCTGGTCGACGGGGATGCCCGAGTCCCCGGTGACGAACATGTAGGGGTACCGCGCCCCGTCGTTGACGTACTCCATAAGCACCAAGACAGCCTCTGCCAACAAGCCGGCCCCCACCGCCGCCCACCGGACGACTCTACCCCGCCTAGCCTGGAGGAAGCCATACGCAGCCACAGCGCCGAGAGCTCCAGAAAGCGCAACCGCCGTGTAGAACACTGGGTAGAACATGGCTGTGGGCGGGCTGTAGCCTAGGAGAGGCCCACCCACATTCGCCGCTATGTAGGGGACGTACTTGCCCAGCACAGTGTAGTAGTACACCCCAGCCGCCGCCTGCGGCGCCAGGAGGCCAAGCCCCACCCCCAGCGTCAGCCTCACCCCGTATAGATCGGGGTTTCGCCGAGACGCGAGAACAGCGGCAAGCACAAAAGCCCCCACGTCCACCGCCCCCACCACCGTGTGGAGCACAAGCGGGAGGTACACCGGGTTGTTGAAGAGCTCCGGCTGGCCGCCACCGCCCTCTAGAAACTGGGGGTAGTTCAGCTCTGCGAATAGGTATCTAAAGCCGAGGGGCACCAGCAGTACAGACGCGACGAGGGGGACCCCCAGGGCGCTGTGGGCCCTCGGGTTTATCCTGCCCCAGAGATGCCAATAAGCCGCGATTAGGGGGATGCTTAAGACGATCCCCACCAGCGCAACGGCGACTGGGTAGAAGTCCACCTTCATAAATATCGCCGTCATGGAGGGAAACGCCGACGCCATGTACACCGTCAAAATCGTTGCCCAGACGCCGCCGAAGAGATCCGTCGCCACCATCACTCTAAACATATCCCGGGCCAGCTCCCCAAGCGCCTCGTCTCCCCGTCTATAGGCCAGGTACCGCACGTACGCAGAGAGCACAGCCGCGCCTATAATCACGTTGACAAACACCAAATGCATCTCCAGGAAGAAGCCGAGCAAAAGGAAGGCGAGGAGCCCGCTATCCATGGCCGCCCCTCAGCCGGTCAATCAAGCCGTGGCGAGTCGCCGTGTAGTACATCGCCGCGGCCCCCAGCGCCGCGACGGCTAGGAGAACCGCGGACACAAACGCCGCGAAGCCCGGAGACACCTCAACACTCGTGACCACCTCGTTTGTCGTAAAAAGCCCGTAGACCGTCCACGGCTGGCGCCCCACCTCCCTCGCCGCCCACCCCGCAGACGCCGCCACGGCGGACAGCACCGCCATGGCCACCGCCAAGAAAGGCAGTACGTTATCCCCACCCACCACGCGCCCCAGAACTCTGTAGTTCACGTAGTCGGCCGCGGCGGAGAGCACGGGCACCCGCGTCAAGAAGCCGAAAACCACCAGGAGGGCCGCCGTAGCCAGCAGAACCCCCGCCCCCACCATGGCGTAGTACATGGCGCTCACCGCCGGGGCAAGAGGCACAAGCGCCTCCACCGCCGCCCGGCAGTTATCCGCAAGCGACACGTTGGCAAAAGGTCCCAGATAAGGCAGAGCCCCGGGGTCGAGCCTCCTGTAGAGATCTCCAAACGTGGCGTTGCCCAGCGCCCCGCACCGCTCCATGTAGTACCTAAACCCGGGTATCGGCCGGCCCGGGTCTCCGTACGCCACCAACGCCTCCACTGGGTTGTGCACCTCGTAGCCGTAGATCTCCGGCCCCGAGGTCAGAGCCACATACGCGGTGAACTTCAGCGGCTGGAAATGCACCACGTCCTCCCCCATGAAGTGGCCAGTCACGGGCTGGGCCAGCACAACCACCGCCAGAACCCAAAGCACCGGCCGGAGGAGCTTGAGATACGCGGCGTCCCTAGTCCTCACGTAGCGCACCGCCAGCGCCGCCGCCACCGCGCCTAGCCCCACGGCGTACGCCGCGAGTAGGGTGTGGACTGTTGTGCTCACGGCGTCGGGGTTAGTAAGCGCAAGCCAGGGGTCTGAAAACAGCGGCCCGACCTGCCTCGTGAAGCCCGGCGAGGCCAGCGCCGCGGACCCCGCCCCGGCCAGGGTCTTGTTCAGCACCAGCGCCGCCACGGTCAGCACAGTGGTGACGTTAGCCGCCTCCGGCCCGTAGGACGGGAGAAAGGGGTACAGCGCCGAGGGCAGGCCCCCCACGCCCCACGGCACGTTCATCCAGGCGTTAGTCGCCAGAATAAAGTACCCAGACAGCGAGCCGAGCAACCATGCCCCCAGCAGGATTGAAAGGGTGTACCTAGCCCTCCACCTCCCCACGCCCAGCACGAACAGCCCCACGAGCACCGCCTCGCCTATGAAGGCGATTGTCGCCTCGAAGAACAGCGGCACAAACGCCGGACCTGAAAATAGCAAGATGCTCGTCGGCCATATGTCCAGCAGGCCGAACTCCACCACGGTGCCGGTAACCACGCCCAGCGCGAAGTTCACCACCCACACCCCCGTCAACGTCTTCGCGTACCGAAGGTACAGACCATCCCCCGACCTATACCACCCCACAAGCCACGCCAAGATAGCCAACGGGAAGCCGAGGGTAAGCGACACAAACACGGCGTGTAGATAAATCCCCAGAGACGAGATAAACAAGGCGTTGCCCACACTCGCCGAGTGGCTGTACACAGCGGCAAGCAGTGATCCCGAACCAGATGTGGAATTAACCACGAACAAGTCTCGATATCCCCGTAAATATTAACTCATTATATAGGCAATATGTGAAACTATATATCAACTCAGAGCCACTATTAACATTTAACCCTGGCACCCAGGCAGGCGGCAGAGGCGCCGCCGCGCGGCAGATGTGGCGAGATTCGGTAGCGCCTCTGTGGGGTTTGGGTTTATGATTTTTATAGTCGATTTGGGTGGCGGGTGTGGTTTGAGTTGTTGTGGCGTGGGGCTTTGGTGTTTGTGTCGGTGGTGGTTGGGCTCTACGCGGCGGGGAGGTTGCTGTGGCGTGTGGAGAGGCTGGCGGGGCCTATTTCAAGGAGGACTGGGGTGCCCGCGTCGCTCGTGGCTCTGGCGGTGGTGGAGGCTAGGGCGCCGCATGTGGCTCTGGCGGAGGCCTACAGGAGGGGGGTTCTGGAGTTTCGGCATCTGCTTCAGTTCACCTTCGCGACGTGGCCGCTGAGGGTCGTGCTTCTCCACCTGCGGATAGGCGTCATCCCGGTGGCCCTCGGGGCGCTTGGGTGGCTCGGCGCGGCGTATCTGGGGCTAGTCTACCTCTCGTCGGCCGTTGGGTTTCTAATCGCGTGGAGGACGAAGGTGCGCTGGCCCGACATGTCTGCCGAGTTGAGGAGGCTGTCGGGGGTGAGGGTGTGGAGGCAGGCGGCTTCTGTCACACTGCGCTACCTGGCCTTCGAGGCGGTGTTTATGGCGCTCGACCTGCTGGGGCTTCGGATATCTTTTGGGTGGCTCCCGCTTTCGCCGGAGGCCCTCGCTGTGGCCTCCATTGCGGCGTTTAGGCCGACCTACGGGATCATGGCGGGGGCCCCCGCCTTCCACTCGGGGAGGATCGGGGCCGTGGAGCTACTCTTCGCGCTTATGCTGGGGCGCGTGGTCTATATGTCGGTGTACGAGTTTCCGAGGTCGGCGGTGCAGTTCTACGCCTCTATCTATCCGCCGGGCGTCGCCGGGAGGCTCACAGCGTACACGGCGGCGGTGATGTACAGCACCGCGGTTCCAGTGCTGGCCGCGCTTTTCCTGCTGATGAGGGGGGCATAAGGATTTATTTCCCCTCGTGTATAGCACCGTGGGCGGGCTCGGCGGCGGTCTGTGGGGGAGCGTGGCGGCTGCGGTGGTTATACTGGCTGTGCTGGGCATGGTGGGGCTCTACGGTGTTTTCTACAGGCCGGCGCTTGTCTTGATGACGGCGCTTGTGGCCATAGCGGTTTTTGTCTACCTCAGCTTCAGCTCGGCGCTGGGGGATAGGCGCTTCTCCCTGCTGGGGCCCCCCGTCATCGGGCTCTCGGCGGCTGGGGTGGCGCTCCTATGGCTCGGCCGTCCCGAGGGGGCGGGGGTCGTGGCCGCGGCGTACTTCGGAGAGCCGGTGCTGGGGTACTTCGTCTACAGGCGGCTGGCGTCTATCCACAGGCTCTGGGCGTTGGTGTTCCTCACGTCGGCGGCGGCCTACGCCTACAGCCTCCCCGCCGTCCTCCTGGGGCTGTGGGCTGTTCCCGCGGCGGCGGACTTGGTGAAGCTCGCGGCGCTTCTCTACTTCGTTAGGCGGGTTTGATATGGAGATCCGTCCGGTGGGCGAGGAGTCGCTGGGGGTGCGCTCCATGTGTCTCTACGTGGAGACGAGAGACGTCCGGATTCTACTCGACGCCGGGGTATCCCTCGCGCCTCGGCGCTTCGGCCTCCCGCCGCACCCCCGGGAGCTGGAGCGGGCCAGGGCCGTGAGGGCCGAAATATTGAGGCTGGCGGAGGGGGCCGACGTGGTGACCATAAGCCACTACCATAGAGACCACTTCACGCCGTGGTACCCCAGCACCTACATGGCCACAGACGGGGAGACTTACAGAAGGGTGTACGGGGGGAGGAAGGTCCTCGCCAAGAGCCCCCACGACCTTAACTGGTCGCAGAGGAGGCGGCACTACGGCCTCGCCAAGGCTCTGCAGGAGGCGGGGGCGGAGGTGGCATACGCCGACGGGGGCGAGTGGCGTTTCGGGGGGACGGTGGTGAAGGCATCGCAGTCTCTGTGGCACGGCCCCGCCGGCTCGAAGACGGGGAGGGTCGTGGCGTTCGCCGTCTTAGACGGGGAGGAGAGGCTCGCCTTCGTGCCGGACGTAGAGGGGCCTGTGGAGCCCGAGCCCGTGGATTTCCTCAGAGAAGTGAGGCCCACGATCGTGGTGCTCGGCGGGCCGCCGACTTATCTCAACTGGGAGCTGGACAAGCCTCTGGCCTATCTACGGGAGGTGATCGACCTAAGGCCCAGGGTACTCGTGCTGGCGCACCACCTGCTGAGAGACACGGACTGGAGGGAGAAGGTTTCGCCGGTGTTGGAATACGCAGAGCGGAGGGGCGTCACGGTTACAACCTACGCGGGGTTGCTGGGCAGAGACGAGGAGCTACTAGAGGCGCGGAGGAGGGAGCTCTATCAAGCAGAGCCGGCAGAGGCCGCGGCACGCGACGAGGACGAGGAGGATTAGGCCGGGGCGCCCCGGCGCGGGCGGGGGTGGGTTTTTCCCTTCTGCAGGTGGCTAGTGGAGCCAGCGGATATTTACGACTCTTTTCCTAGTCTTGAGAAGTGTGACGTTGTCGAAGTCCGAGTCGAAGGTTAGGATGTGCTGGGCGGCGAGTTTGTCCATGGTTGCGAGGGTGATGCAGTCTGTGAAGCTCAGATCTCTGTTGTACTTCTTTAGATATATGAGGGCTTGGGTCAATATTTCCCTGTCTGCGTGAACCATGTCGAGTTCTCCTTCATCTATCTTTTTTAGAATGGCCTCGGCTACGGAGGCGGCGTGTCTCCTATCTACCCTGTATGAGAAATATGTCACTAATTCGTCTAGGATATGGTCAGTTATGTATGGGTGGTAGTTTTCGAGCGCCTTCGACAGCTTGACGGCTTCTGCGTGGTGTCTATCTTTTTTGTTTAGGTAGGCTACGAAGTAGGAGGTGTCAATGACGACTTTTTCTGTATAAGACGTCATCAATCTTCTCGGAGGCGTCTTCCTCCAGCTCCACTGCCAGGTGGTCGAGGTCCGCCAGATTTAGGGGCTTTCTGCTCCTCGCCTTGTAGTTTTCTATGAGGTGCTCAATAACTTCGTTTAGGCTGACCTCCTCTCCCCTGGCCGCCTTAAGCTCCCCCGCGATCTGCATCAACCTCCTCTTTGTCTCTGCCCTAATTTTAATAGTGGTGTAGCCCATGGCACCTTGCTACACCTGGTATAAAAGCCGTCGACGAGGACGAGGCCGATAACAACATGACGATGAACTTCACAAAGCCGAATAGGTAGATCTCCAAGACGTGGATAACCCAGTTGAATACGTCCACGTTGCCAGCAATGTAGGCGAGGCAGGCCGGGGCGGTTAGAATAGAGGCTTGCCCCCGCCTTCTTATATGAAGGATCGGTAGAGCCTGCCGTAGCGACCTGGCCTTCCGACTATTGGCAACTGCCGGCCGCACCTCGGGCACCTGCCCTCCTTCAGCTCTATTTTGACGGCTCGGTCACCCGCCCGTTTTATCACCGGGTAGCCGCAGTTGGGGCAGTACGTGTGCTGGCCGGGGTGGCCCGGTATGTTGCCAACGTATACAAAATCC
>NZ_JBMFKV010000082.1:0-8965 GCF_049971835.1 Pyrobaculum sp. | reverse complement strand
ACTACATCTTGGTGTGGGGAGCCGGGGGGCGTTCTTAGCTTGGTGTCTAGGGCGTATATTGTGAATATGTATCTATGCGGGGGGCCTGTGGGTGGGCAGGGGCCGCCGTAGCCGACTTTTCCGAAGTCGTTCATGGCTTGGTGTCCGTATCTGGTGGTTGGGGTCTTATCCAGGTTTGGGGGTAGTTCTGTGGTGTTTGGATCTATGTTGTAGATTACCCAGTGTGTGAAGGGTCCGCGGGGGGCGTCTGGGTCTACCACTACTATCATCAGCGACTTGGCGCCTGGCGGCACGCCGCTCCACCTCAGCGGCGGGGAGGCGTCGGCCCCGTCGCATGTGTACTGTGGGGGTATCCGGGTGCCGTTGGCGAAGGCCGGCGACTCTATGTATATCTTGAGGGGCGGCTGTGTCGCCGGGCGTGGGGCGAGGTATATAGCCGCGGCTATCAACAGCGCCAGGGCGGCGCCGATCAGTACGACGCGTCTTTTCATTACGTGGTGGGGAGCTGAGGTTTTTATAGCTGTAGTAGGTAACGTGGGTCTCCTCTTGAATGTGGACTACGGGGATGCGCTTGTCAGGGCTAGGGCCTTCAGGGTTTTGAGGGTAGCTGGGGTTAAGTCTGTGGGCGTCGAGGAGGCGGCCGACGCGTACTACATACACTACCGGACGCCTATCTTCGGCGGGAGGTCGGCCAGCGCTGTGTGGAGGAGGTTTGTGCTTGACTACGTCAAGTCGCCGTACTACGAGGCGGTGGCGCGGGTGTGTAGGCTGAGCCACAGGGCGTCTATGGAGGCGGCGGTTAGGCTTTTGAGGGCTTTCGAGGCGTATCTGCGCTACCTCGACGCCGGGGGGCGCGCGTGGTTCGGCAGGGGGAGGCGCGAGGCGTGGGTGGAGGCCATGCGGCACGTCAGGAGGCATCTGGGCGATCCCGCGGACGTGGTGGAGCTCCACCGCGTGTTTAAGAAGCTTGGGGAGGTGCTGGGGAGGGGCAGGTCTGGGGACCCGGCGGCGCTCGCCCTGTCGGTCGCCTCTGACCCCCGGAGGCTGAGGCTCGCCGGGGTTCTGGCCAAGGCGCTTCGCCTGGCCCCTAGGCTCGGCGCTTTGTTTGAGGGCCGCGGCGCGTCTGGCTTCGAGGCGGAGAGGTCGCACGGCTCGTTGGAGAGGGTTAGGAGAGCCACGCTGTTCGCCAGGGCGCTGTCGGTGGGGGCCCCCGCCCTTTTCCTCCACAAGGCGGCGTCGGCCGAGTTGCCCGTCCTCCGCGCCAGGTGGGGCGGGGACAGGGGGGTCTATCTCTTGGTGGACAAGTCGGGCTCTATGTACGGAGCGGTGAGGGGGGTGGAGAAGATAGCCGTGGCGACCGCGTACGCCATAGCGGCGCTGGGGAGGTTTAGGAATGTCGTTGTCCGCTTCTTCGACGCGGATGTGTACGAGCCTGTGGGCGATGTGGAGAGGCTTGTCGATGTGCTCACCAAAGTGGTTGCCGGCGGCGGCACCGACATCACTAGAGCCGTGGAGGCCGCCGTTGGCGACGCAAGGGCGCGGGGGCTGAGGGGCTACACGCTCGTCGTTGTGACCGACGGGGAGGACGATAGGGTGAATCCTTTTGTGGTTAGGGAGGCTAAGGCCGTGTTTAGAGACGTGGTGTTTGTTTTGGTGGGCGACGCAGAGCCGCCGCCGTATGTGCGGGCGGTTAGGCTACTTCTTGGCGAAGACGGGCTTGGGGTCGACGCGGTAGAAGGCCCTCCCCGCGCCGTGGAGGGGGATGTTGACCTTTTTAAAGTCGAAGCCCCACTGGTCGGCCGCGCCCGGGGCGGCCCAGGTCTCTAGGACGCGGAAGATGTAGAGCGTCACCTCGCCCACCTCCACCTCCTTGTACACCTCCACTTCGTAGACGGCCAGGGCGCCGGCGACTCTCGGCACGTCTACCTTTGTGGAGGGCTCCAGCTTTATCCCGAACTGCGACGCCTTGTCCACGTCTCTGCCGCTTACGGTGCCGAGTTTGTATATCAAGTCGGCGGCGTCTATGGGGAGTACGTTGAGGGTGGCGTATCTGTGGTGCTGGAGGCACTGGTGTGTATACGCCTCCCTCTCCACGGCCACGGCGACTGTGGGCGGCTCTTCTGAGACGGGGGTGTTCCAGGAGGCCGGCATGAGGTTTATGCGGCCGTTGGGGCACCTCGACGCGATGACAACGGTGGGCCTTGGGTGGAGGAGGCGGTAGAACTTCCCCCCGTACATGTCTGGAGCGTGGGCAAAGGTTTATAACACTACGCCCCCGGGGGTGCGTGGCAGAGTGGCTGGAGCTCCTCAAGGAGGCCCGGGAGATTAGGAGGAGGGAGGCAGACTGGGATTTTATAAATAGGCAGCCGCCTAAGCTTAAATACGCCCTTATCTACTACGTCGAGACTGGCGATATATACGTGGCGTCGCGGATAGCCGGCATGAGGGTGGAGCAATTCGACGAGCTGAGGAGGAGGGCCAAGATACCTACTGTGTAATGGAGGCGATAGCCGATACCTCCTTTCTGATAGACTGGGCGCGTTACAGCAGGCGCAATCTTCTGTACACCCTCTTTACGGTGGTAAACATTCCTGAGTCTGTACTCGCCGAGGTTTTCAGCGAGAACACGCTGGCGTGGATTACAGAGGGCCTCGCCTCGGGCAAAATGGCGCTTTTCACAGAAACAGAAGACTTGGTTACGTACGCTAGGCGTGTCGTATCGCTGTCCCGCGCCCTCCCTATGAGAGGCGTGGACTTGCCGGAGGCCGTCTGCCTGGCGGCGGGGGCTAGGTTTGGATACACGGTGCTTACGGAAAATGGAGGGGCCGCGATGGCCCCCAGCTTTATTCAAGAGCTTAGCGGCGTTAGGGTGATGCGCGCCGTAGACGTGCTCCACGCCCTCGCGCAACGCGGCGTAATTAGCCTAAGGGAAGAGATAGAGAGGTATCAAGCGGAGACGGGCCACCGCTTTGCCAAAAGAGATTTAAGAAGGCTGGGCGTTGAGTAGCGTGGAGAGGGAGTTCTGGCTGGCGTTTATAGAGGAGGCCAGGGAGATTAGGAGGAGGGAGGCCAACTGGGGCTTCATAAACAAACTGCCGCCGAGGCTGAGGCACGCCCTTGTCTACTACGTGGAGACTGGGGACTTCAGAACCGCGGCGAGGCTGGCCGGGCTCGGGGTTGAGGAGTTTTTAGAAAAGGCGAGGGAGGCGGGGATACCCCTGGTCTAGCTCTTCTCTACTACCAGCACGTAGGGCCCGCCCTCTTCGGCTTCTAGAATCTTCACGTCGTTGAGGGCCATGAGCCTCCTGAGCATCATGTAGCACACGTAGTCGTCAGTCACTATCCTGTACCTGGCCCCCGCCGGGGCGTTGGCCAGCGCAGACGCCACGGTCTTGAGGGGGTCGGGGCACTGCTGTCCGCTTACATCAATTGTCTCCATGGCCCCCACTCCCTATTTTGACTTATAAGTCTTAACTTATAGATACTCCACTTCCTCTGGCATATGCCCAGCGCGGCGCATACTGGCTCTAGATGCATGAAGGCTTTTACCCCGCCGCCGGTGAGCTGTATCTGGTCTTCTTTTCTGCGCCACTTCTCCATATCTAGTAGTTTTAGTAGAGGCGTGGGGCCCGGCGAGGGGCCACGTGGCGATTTCTAGTCCTATACGCGGCACAGCAATACATACAAAGGCCGTGCAGAGGAGCTCGCCAAAGCTCTCCCTAACTGATACAATGTAAACATACAGAAACGCTATACCAACGCGGCCATCCCTTTTAACATTTTTAAACAACTCATGTCTTTAAATAACCCATATTATAAAGGCTCTGCCTACACCACGGTTTAAGCGCATAAGTTTCCAACCCCTAACCTGGCATAATTAGATGTAACATTGCCAGATTACTCCTTGTTTTAAACGTAAAGACCACATATTCCCTCAAGCTATATATGCCCTCTGCGGGAGCAAACAGGAAGACATTACCTACATTTATTAATACTTTTCCAAAATAATCCAAGTAAAATCGTAGACACAACTCCGGAGCTACCTATTACCAACCCCCTCGCTGGTGGTATAGGCGGTTCAACATACCACATCCACGGGGCTCTCTCCAGCCCCCAGAGACGTACTGGCAAAAACGCAATAAGAGCACTCAATATATTCCAAGCAATAAGCCACACGATTGCATGAAGCCACTTGGCAAAAACACCCAACCTAATGCCCATATGAAGAGGCATAAAAATGGTCATGGCTAACACTGCCAATAAAAATAATTCCATAAGATCAGGAAAAAACGTGGACAACACAATCAATAGAAACACGAGCCCTCCAATCGCTATGTGAGCCAAGCGTATCCCACAGGCATAATACCCAACTTGCAACAAATAGTAAAGATACACACCTAGTCCAGCCAACCCAGCACCCAGTCTAGCTCCCAACTCAGGTTGCCACAGAACTAAGTAGCCGTAGAAAACTAGAGGCAGAACTAAAAAAAGAAGAGATATTAACAAAAGAATGATGCGCCACATTACCTTACTAAAGGTATATGGTGCGTAGAGCGCATTCCGTATATCCAATGCCTAAGTTGAGGAACGTAGTCCCATGGTAGGCCTGACATAGATGGCAACGTAGACGCAAAGTCGCCATATAAATCACTTCTCATATCAATATTATGAATTATTACTTGGCGTTCATAGTTCTGGTTAGACGTTATTAATATCCCGATATACCTACGAACAGGGTCGTTTAAACCTTTGTTCCACTCAATTATATAGCTATCGCCTGACTGGTAATATTTTAGCTGAGCACTACTTCCCTGTAAAACGTTGGTCAACAACTCTATTACTATAGAGAAGCCTTGCGGTAAAGCACCCGCGGCGTTTAATATTGATAAAACTATTGAAAACGCCTCCCGTGTCAACCACTTATACCAAGGCTCGCTGGGCGATAAATTCCCCTCATCTTTATACCAGACATTTATACCCATAACAGCCGAGGCGGGCCTGTACGTAAGTTTAACATAAGACAAACCATATCTAGAGGTATCGTAAAAGTCTACTATATCTGCTTGTTGCACCACATAGCTAGATCTGATATAAATATTGATAAACGAACTGTTGAATGCTCTAGATACTGAATAGGCGCCGCGTAGCACCGGAAAGCCCCATAAACCACTAGGCTTGTCAACAAAATGCTCAGCGTATCTATCGCCTGATATAACAAGACGGTGTAAAGTTATACTGTTAATGGGATAGTTGAATTTAAGCTTTATGAAGACACCACGACTTGCCGCCCTGGCCTCGTCGTACCATATACCTATTATTGATGACGACCTGGTGTAGGTAATATCGTAGTAGCATAGATAGTAGCCATATAGATCATAAGAATACTTATTTGCAGTTACGCTGGCGTATCCGATCCAGTACTGGCCGCGATCTCCCAAATAGATGTCCATCGACAATGTAGGGCAGTTGGGGCTATTCCACTTTACTGTGGTAGATAATGAAAGAGTTATCCTTTGATTAATATACCCGTCAGAGAGCGCCATAGGTCCAATGAGTACAGTATAAGTACCTGGATCTTTGAAAAAGGCATCTTTGATGGTGGTAAATGCGTGTCCTAATACATAATTTCCACGGGCATATGTTATATAATTTTTCCTAAACTCCACCGTGGCGTTGGCGCCAACGACATAAAAAACACCTGTGTATGAAGGCTTAAAACAAATCTGCAGACCTACAAACTTGTCTGGCCAGTTTAGGGGAATGCCAGTAGAGAAGGTGGGGATACCGTTATACACGTCAAAACTCCACTCGCCTAGCTTGTTCCCAACCCACCTCAGCTGGGGGTCTATCTCGTATACTTTCACTATAATTTTGCCAACTGGCTGGAAGAGTCCACCCGCAGATCCGTATACAAATGTAAAGACACGCCAGATGTATGTGGCGTTGTATCCTAAAACCGCAATTGTGGGGTGCACACTAGGGCTAAACGTAAGTTCATCTACCCTTAACGCTTCTAAACAAGTCTCAACATTAGCAAACATATATGAATCGCGGCGTGGTGAGTAGAAAAATCCACCGTCAGCATAGACTGTTGCCGTCGCGAGCTGTGCCGTGCTTACCTCCCCACTTTTTATGGTCGTATCAACCGGCCTCTTATTAGAGCCTTTTCTCTCGGGCTTCTGTATCCACTCCGCCCGTCCCTTGACGGGGCTCGGCTTTATAGTGTCATTATCAATATATGAATATGTCGCGACTACGCTGTCCGAGGCCTCTAGTAGTTCAACAATCGCGGTTTTATTAATATGAATTCTAACGATCCCTCTCTTAAAGTCAGGAGGAGCCTTCTTGCCAAGTGCCTCCTTAGGGATAACTAATATGGCTCTCTTTAGATCCCACTCACGTATCTTAAGCGTTGCATTTACATTTAGCCAATACATTTCTTCAAGTCTTGGTAGGTAAATGATGTGCACGGGCTTGTAGCTACGTCCATCATAATACATCAAGGGCGGAATCTCCACGTCGCTTTCAACCTCCACCATTACGTAGCTATTATTGGCGTGAAGTGTCACAGATAAAGTAACCAATATTAACATCATTAGTATTGGCTTATCACGTAACATAACATCCTTAAAGTATCCTCTTATATTTTTGCCTTCAGCGCCACATGTAGAAATCTTCTACAGGGGGTTGGCGATGTGATTATCGTTACGAGCTACGAATGTGTACAGGATGTGTCTAGCCACATGTCGCCGAGAGATCCGCCCCCCTCGCCTCCTCCACCCGGCCTAGGTATGCGGTTTTCTTCACGGTGCCGTGCTTCAACACGGCGTACAGCTTGTCACCCCTCGCGTAGAGATACACCCTCACCGGCCCCACAGCCCCAGAAGCCACCCTCCTATACATAATCACACGGCGTCTCCACGCCCGCGGCCGTCTAGTAAAAACACGGCGTTTACACCACGGCGGCGGGCGCCCAGAATTCCGCAATATGTAAACGGAGCACCGAGACCACTGTGTACACCGCCTCTCTGAGCTCTCTGGAGAGGCCGTGGGGGTAGCCGGACTCGAAGTGGGGCATGACCCTCCAGCTTTTCACCATGTCGAGAGAGATGGTGCAGTGGGCAAACACCACCTCTCGGCTGGAGCCGCGGACGACGTTGGCAATCCACCCGCTGTAGCCGGTGAGCCTCTTCGACATCAACATGGCGAAGCCGGAGGCCAGGTCGCCTTCGCATGCCACAAGCCCGCCTCTAGAGTTGAGGAGGGCCAGGGCGAGGCAGGGGGTGAGCCTCCTCTTCATGAGGAAGGGGAAGCACTGGATAGCCACCAAGTCGGCGCCTCTGCCTATCTCCCGGAGCGCCGCGGCGATTTTCGCAATCTGCACGTCCCCAAACGCCTCGACAGCCCCGCCGTCTGGAGGGGAGGAGTCTACAAGCTCCTCGAACCTGTCCAGGGGGACCACCTCCACAGACCAGCCGAACCTCTCCCGGAGGATTTTCGCCTGGGGCGTCTCGTTGCCTATCAAAACCGCCCTCGCACCGACCAGCGCCGAGGCCGCCTCGGCCACCTTCTTAGCCCTGGCCAAGACGTCTCCACACTCCTTGTAGCTGGGGCAGTGGAAAGCCGCAACGGGCAACCCCATCGCCTCCAGCTCCGCCTTGGTGTGGAGGAGGCTTGCGAAGCTGTTGTGCTCGCCGAAGCCCACAAGCACGGCCCCCCGCGCACCTGTCCTCGAAACCAGCTCCACTGCTGTGGTGGTGGTGCCCCCCGTCGCGTGTATAATTAGGGGAAACTTCTCGCCAGAGGCGGCGGCTGGGTCCCTCAGCTCCCCCACGTACTGCCTTACGTACTTCTCAACCCTTTTCGCAAACTCTTCATGAAGCGAAGAGGACAGCAAATACGCCATGACATAAGAAACGCCGCCTAAGTGGTCTGCGGCCTTTTGAGGCGGATGTTCCGCCTCGCGGGCCTCCCGGAGGAGGAGGCCGAGGCTAGGGCTAGGTGGGTGGTGAGAGAGCTGGCGTCGAGATACCCCAACTGCCGCCTCCTCTGCGACGACCTGCGGCGGGTGTACAGAGACCTGTCTTCTTACGAGGTGTACGAGATGTGTAGACAGCGCCACCTTGACCAGGTGGCCCAGTCTGCCGACTGCACGGAGCCGGTTGCCAAGTCGGAGCGCTGCGCCCCGCTTCCCATGGCCTCGCCTAGGCGCGTCTACTACCCACGCTACATCTTGACGGACAGGACTAGGGTGGCGGAGGCTGTGGCTCTTGTGAAGGCGATCACCCTGAGGTTTTCCCAAAGATTTCAAGAGTTTAGGGCTGGGAAGAGGAGAGATGTGGAGGCCTACGTCTACGCCCTCGTGGAGCCGTGGGAGCTGGACTGGAGGCGTGTTGGGAGGGCGGGGCGTGTGGAGAACTTGAGGACGGCCGTGCTCCTCCTCTTGGAGAGCCTGGGCAACCCGGCGGCGGAGTCACTCCTCTCCCAGGCCTACGTCTACAGAGACTCGGTGGTTCTGCTAGGCGAGCCGAGGGTGGAGCACGTCATGGCAACTGCGGCCGCCTGGCTTCTCTTCGGCGGCGTCTACACGCCGTGGCCGCCCACACTGGCGGCCGTGGGGGAGGCCGCCTACAGACTGGCGAGGGGGGTGCTCAACATCTACAAGTGGGAAGATTTTGACAGAGAGCCTCAGCGTAGCGTCTTGAAGGCCTACAGAGAGCTGGCCCCGAGGGCTGAAGCCCCCTTCGACGACGCCGCCGCGGAGATGCTCACGGCACTGGGCCTCTGGGGAAACCCAGTGGTGGTGATGATAGAGACGGGGGCAGACTACCTAGAGACACTAAAAGCCTACTTCAAAATCAAACAATAGACCCTTATCCACCTGTAGAAAACTCTACACATGCCAAGGACCCCGGGCCGCCTGTGTTGCCAGAGGCTGAGGGAGGCCGCCGTTAGGCTTCTGGAG
>NZ_JBMFKV010000081.1:0-9021 GCF_049971835.1 Pyrobaculum sp. | reverse complement strand
GGTTTCGGCCGTGGCGGCGGCGGTGGTCGTCGTCGGGGTAGCCCTCGCCGTTGCGCTGTTGCTAAGGCCGGCTGTGGCGGAGCCCTTCTCCGCCCTAGGCTTGCTGGGTCCTGAGGGGAGGATCGGGGGGTACCCCACCAACGTCTCGGCGGGGGTCCCCATAAGGCTGTTTATTTATGTACATAACCACGAGGGTGTGCCTAGGTGGTATGTGGTGTATATTAAGGTGGCGGGGCCGGGTGGTGAGCCGCCTCTGCCGTCGCCCCCCGTGTTGAAGATGGAGAGGCTTCTGCTTCACAACGAGACGTGGGTGCAGCCTTTTTCTGTGTCTTTCAACTCAACGGGGAGGCAGAGGCTGGTGGCGGAGCTCTGGGCTGTGTATCCCAACGGGACGCTTTCATACACAGGGAGGTTTGTACAGCTGTGGATTGATGTTAGATAGCGAGGCAGGCCGCGCCGGGTTTGCAGAGGGGTTTTACAAAAGCCGCCTCGCCTATCACCATATCGGCCGGCGGCGGGTCTGCCTTTGGCAGGGCATTTGCGTAGTCCAGCGCCGCCGCGGCCTCAACGTGGAGAACTTCGGCGAGCGACACAAGCCTCTCTACAGCTTCTCTATACGTCCTCCGCTCAGCCGCGATTTTCTCGCCGCCTCGTCGGGTCACTGCATATATCTCAACGCGATCTGACCGGGCCAGGGCTGTTGCCGTTGCAGAGGCCGTAGCCTCCAGCAACCTGTCAAGAGCCTTGGGGGACGTGGCGTATAGCAGTACAGCAATTTTCAAACCGCCCGCGGCGCGCCCCTCCAAAAGCTTAACAACAGGCTTCTGTATCTTCGCCATCTTCTTCCAGTGCAGACGCCTAAGGGAGTCCCCCGGCACGTATTCCCTAGCCCCCGCCACCTCCTCCACAGCCCCGGCGATTATCTTCTCGCCGAGCTCCACCGCGCGTCGGTACCTAGGCGCCACGTATATCGGGGGGTGCCTCACCGCTTTCCTAAACCGGACGGTCCGCGTGGGGTTTGCATACACCACCTGAACCTCCGGCGTGTAGAGCCCCGCGGCGTCGAATTTCGTCTTAACCTCCACCTCGACCTCGCCATCCAGCGCCTCCACCTCCCTCCCGTCGGGGAGGCGGACAACCGCAGGCGCGCCGGTGGCAATCTTCAGCCTATATAAAAGAGGAGCCCCGGCCACCGCCTCGATTTTGGGGGGCCCCTCTACCCTCGGCTGCGTCTTGGCGTATTTGGCAAGGTACCACGCCGCCTCGGCGAGGGTGTAGACAAGGGCTGGGAGGAGTTGCGGCTTGAATAAGGCGGCGGCCGTGAAAATAACGGCGTGGCCCCTCCAGCTCATGTAGTTATCCACAGCCTTAGCCCAGTGGAGCAGTGGTATCAGAGCAACCGCCAGGGCAAACGCCTGGGGGGGAGGCAATAGGGATGCCACTGCGTAGTGAAGCAGCACAGCCGGGGTGTGGAATCTCCGCAACAAGGTGTTTTCCAAAGCCAGCAACAGAACCGCGGCCGCGGCAGCTGGGAACTCTGGCCAGGCGATGGCTAGATAGGCGAGGGGGGCCGCCCGCCTAGCCGCCTCATATACGGGTTGGAGGCTCCACCTCCCGGAGGGCATCCTCCACAATCCTTACCGGCTCGACGTCGGAGTACTCGGGCTTTGTAATAATTCTGTGGGCCAGCGCGGGGACCGCGGCTTTCTTTACGTCGTCTGGTATTACATAGTCTCTGCCGTCTAGCACCGCGATAGCTCTGGCGAGGCGGTACAGGGCAATGGGAGCCCTGGTGGAAAGGGGCACCGCCACACGCCCGTCCCTCCTCACCGCATCCACTAGTTTAATTATGTAGTCAAGTACGTCGTCGGCTACGTATACCTTCCCCATGTCGAATGTCAGGGGGGTTGTCGCCTGGGGCTTCCCGTCTAGCTGGTCTAAGTAGTCGGCCATTTTCACAACCTCCTTCTCCCTAGCAGGGTCGACGTAATTTACGTGTAGAGACGCAGTGAATCTATCAAGCAACGCCAGGGGTAGGGGGGCAGTGGCGCCGGTGGCTATCTCCGTCACGTTCATGGTGGCAACCACCATGTGGGGGGTGGGGAGCCTCAGCGTCGCCCCCTCAATAGTGACGGTCCGCTCCTGCATCGGCTCTATGAGGGCTGAGAGCGTCCTAGGGGGTCCCCTATTTATCTCGTCTATTAGCACCACGTTGTTGAAAATAGGCCCCTTTACAATTCTTATCTCGCCCTGGACATAGACCCCGTATCCAAGGATGTCCGAGGGCAACGTCTCGTTAGTCATCTGCACCCGTGCAAAAGAGCCCCCCACTGCCCTCGCCAGGGCCTTAGCGAGAGTCGTCTTGCCGCCCCCAACGGGGCCGAGGAGGAGTAGATGGCCGCCGGCCATTAGAGTAGCCACCGCTATCTCAATTATGGATGTGTTGCCGAGGAAGTATCTACTCACCACCTTTACTAGCTCTCGCGGCGACGAGGCCACGTCCGCCACGTTTTCAACAAATATAAACTTATTGCTGTAATAAGCATGGGCGCCAGCCATTCCCCAATTGCCCGCGCGGCTACGTGGAATGTATGGGATAGGTCGCCGCCAGCCACCACTACCTTCACGGGTCTGCGGCACACCTCTTGTATAAATTTGAGATTGCGGTCAATCGCTCTGTTTGTGAAGAGACTGGCGTGGTAAATGTAGATAGTTCTGTTGCCCACAGCCACGGCGAGGCCAAGCGCGTATGGTCCTCTAGACGTGTCGGCAAAACTCGTGGGGCTTGTGGAGACAACCACCCGCCCGGGGCCCCTCAGGGGAGTGGCGTTTGGCGCGATTACAGCATATCGCCCAGCTCTCGCCAGAGGGATGTAGGGATCGCCGGCGTTGATCAGCGGATCCACTATTTTGGAGGTGCTGGCGGTCACGTTGAGCCCAGGCACCGAGGCTCCCGGCGCAATTATAAAAACATCGGCGTCGTCCTCCACGCGGCACATCTCCACAGCTTTAGACAGCCCGTCTGGCCCTGTGTTGTAGGGGCTAAACGGCGTCGTAGAGGGGGTTAGGTATAGCAGTAGCAGTACGAGGGCGGCCGTAGCTATAGCCGCTCTGTACATACCCACGCTTCCCTAATCTCAACCGCGCTGGGGGAGTAGGGCGAATACGCCGCCTTCTCCGCTATATACACGACGCGCCAGAGGCAGACAGGATCTTTGGCATACGGCTCCACACTACTGGCGTATTCCCTATAGGTCATTTTTCTACTGTACCAAAGCCCCGACCTCTCGCCGAGTTTGTAAAAAGCCCGGGCTAAGACGGCCAGCGCCTCCTCCTCCACCACGCTGTGAGGCCTCCTCGGAGCCGCCTCCACCACCTCTCTAACCAGGTCAGTGATCCTCTTCAACCGGCCCTGGGCAAGCTTCGCCGCCAGCAACACGGCGGCGATCACTGCGGATATCTGCAACGGGTTAATCACAAACACATAGGCGGAGGCTGTGGCGGAGGCGTACGGCGGCGACGGCGTCGACACGGCCCTTATGACAGCCCACCCCGTTGGTGTGTCTAGAGGTATCGGGCCTTCCAGCGGTCTGTCGCCGAGATACACCGAGATATTCACCGCAGGCACCACCTTAACAGCAAACTGCGGGAGAAATCCAGCCAGCCCCACCCCAGCCGCCGACAGAGAAATAATGGGTCTTTCTGCTGTAATGTTTACAGTCCGTGTAGCGCTCGCCGGCCCCAGCCTGCCCATACCCGGCACGTATACAGTTAGTTTGTAGGTCCCCGGCGTGAGGTTGCCGGTTGGGATTCTGACAGAGGTTGATCCCTGTGCCTTAATGCTTAGTACAATGCTTTTAGTGGCGTTGCTCACGATGATGTTTATCCTCCTTTCAGCTGGCGGATCAAGCGTAATGTTCAGAGCCAGCGGCGCTCCCCAGAGCACCTGGCTTGGCGCCGAGATAGCGATGGTTGTGGCGTGGTACAATACGGAGAGGTGCGCCGACGCCATGGACGGCATGTAGGGAGACCCGGGGAGTGGGAGGTACACCGCCGTGACGTTCACACGAGGCCTATATACGGAGATCGCCACAGTTGCGTTGTAGCGGCCTCTGCTGTCCGTAACCGTCACAGCCGCGGGGACGCCGTCTATCAACACGGCGACGGTCTGCCCAGCCAGCGGCTTCCCACGTGACGTGAGCACGCCCGTAACCAATACGCGGTCGCCAGCCCAGATAGATGAGGCGTTTATCGATATCGTTATCGCGGTGGGCTGAGGCTTCGGAGGAGCCCTCAACGTGAGATTTATGCCGAGTTCAGACATAAAGCGCACCGCCTCCTCCAAAAGAGCTGGGTCTGACTTCACAAGCTCCGCCAGCTTCTCTATGTCTACGGGTGCAACTAATTTAGGCGGCGATGGCTTGTAGATTGACAAGGCTGTGAGCAGAACCGCCACTGCGGCCGCCGCGGCCAGCCTCCACCTCATAGCTTCAGAATAGAGAGAATCCTCAACGCGGCGAAGTAGGCAAAGGCGGCTAACAAGACGGCGCCGATAGCTGTATGCAACAGCCCCAGCGGCCTTGGGAGCGGTCTGAGGAAGGGCGCCACCGCCCAGTATATGAGGGCGTATATAGACACCACCACGTCCACAGTAGATACGCCGAGGTGTATGAAGAAGGCGGAGGCCAACCCGGCGAGCGTCACCATTGCGATATAGGGAAGCCTCATCTCAACACAACCACAAGCCTCCTCCCTACCCGCCTCTCCTCCACAACCTCCACGGGACGGCCGAGCACCTCGGCGGCGACGGCGGCGGTCACCGACGCCACCACTCCCCCAAGCGCGCTTCTCACCACAAGCCTCTCGTAGAGCTCCGGCGCAGAAACGCCGGAGTACTCCACCACATACTTCCCGCCGCGCTCCGCCACCGATACGGAGCGGGCGAGGCCGAGGGCGTTCACTACACACGTCCTCAACGCCTCGCCCAGGTCCCCTGGGAGTTCTCCGCACAGCTCAAGCGCCTTGCCGCCGGGCGTCGCCAGCACAAGCGCGGGGCCGCCTGGGGTCTTGAAGGTCAAGGCACCCCTAGGCACCTCTAGAGGAGGTCCCTGGGCCACCACCGCAACCGGCCTGCCCGCGACGGCGGACGGCACGTAGTACGCCTTCGGGGGGAGGCCCATGGCTTGTATAAGAGCGGCTGTGTTCTCCCACCCAGCCTCCGCCAGCTTCGCCACCACCCTCTCCCTAGCCGCGGGCTCCCAAGACGCCAAGACGCCGACTGTCAACGCGGCGAGGCCCAGAGCCACCAGCGGCGTGAGGTTGGGCTGGAGTAGGCCGAGGAGCGTGGCGGCGGCTCCTATCAAGGCGAGGGAGGGCCCTACCTCGTCCCGCATACAGCCCCCAAAGCCTCAAACCTGTAGCGCCTATACGTGGCGTAGATGGCGAGTGCCAGAGTCATGACGGCGAGGCTGGCCGTCACCGGCGCCAGCCGAATGCCGAAGGGGGTGTAGTTGAGTAGAAGCCCCACCAGCGGGACAACCGCGAGGCTTAAGCCAATGGAGAGGGCCAGACGCTCAAGCGGAGACAGCTCGTCCCCCCGGGGGTACAGAGCCTCCACCAGCACGTACCCCGGCAGAAACAGCACGAAGAAGGCGCCTAAGACGTACCGCAGGTAGACCAGCGGCGGGCTCTGAGCTAGAAACACCAGCGCCACCACGGCGGCTGTGATCGCCGTTATTAGCCAAAGCCACGCCCCCCCGGGCCCAAGGATGTATGCAAGGAAGTTGTCGGCCCCCGACTCCACCGCCAGCCTCCCGGCCTTCACCTGCAACATGAGCTCATAAGCCGCCTCGTATCTAGACTTGCCAGTCCTCTTGGCCACCTCCTCCACAGCCTCCTCCACAGTGGAGCATTGCTTAACCAGCTGTAAAACGTCCACAACGGCGCAAGACATATTAAATATAAAACTTGCCTCTCCGTGGCTGTATATAGAGCGGGGATGTGGCTATACGCCTCTAACCTCGTCGCGCAACTTGGGGGCTACCTCTTCTGGTTCGCCGCCGCCGCCACAGTCAAGGCGGACGTCTTGGGGGATGTGGCGTACTTGGTGGCCTCCGCCTCTATACTAGCCTTCGCACTCGGGCTGGGCGTGCCCACGGCGCTCACCAGGCTGTACCCAGCCACCCGCGACCCCACCTACATATCAGGCGCGCTTGCGTTAACCCTGATAGGCGCCGCCGCGGCGGCGTCAACGGCCTTGTGGAGGCCCTCACTAGCGCTTCTGACCATAGTAGGGATGTTATCCACCTACTACGGAGCCTACTTCCAGGCGAGGCTGGACACCTTCCCCATATTCATCGCCGCGCTGACGGGACAGACGGCGAGGGTAGCCCTCGCCCCACTCCTCGCCCACTACGGCCCAGACGTCCTTGCGGCCACCTACGCCATACCCGGCGCCATACTGACGGCGCTGGGCATAGCGGCCAGCCGGGCCACCCCCTCGCTAACCAAGATGAGGGAGCTCGTCAAGGCCGGCGCCGCCGCCTGGCTCCCCGGCGTCGTGGCTACACTAGGCACAAATCTCGGCGTCGTGGCCGCCTACAACCTCGCCGATCCCGCCACAGCCGGGTATGTATACATCGCCCAGGTACTGGCAAACGCGGCCGTGGGGCCAGCCACAATAATCACAGGGGTGTTGCTACCCTACCTCTCCTCGACAGATAGGAAAGAGGCAGGAGCCGAGAAGGCGGCGAGGCTCTCTCTAGTCATCTCCCTTCCGCTAGCCGCCGTTTTGATATTCGGCGGGCGCCACTTCCTAGCTCTCCTGGGTATACATTACGTCCAGGCCTACCCAGCCCTCGTCATCTACACAGTGGCAAACATCCTATCACTCCCCGCAAGCGTTTTGAGTAGCTTAACCTACGCCCAAGGGGCCTACGGGACGTTTCTAGCGGGTGGGCTCGCATCCAACGCCGCCAGGATAATCCTGTACCTGCTATACGGCGCATCAGCCGAAGGCGTGGCGGCCTCCTTCCTCGCCGGCGCCGCCGTGGCTCTTGCTTACTACGCCGCGGTGCAGAGAAGAGTCGCCGCATCCATATCACATATCTCTCCAAAAATTGCCGTAACAGCGGTGCCAGCCGCCATGGCGGCGCTGGGCATAGCCCCCGCAGCCGCCGGAGCCGCCCTGGGTTACGCCGCGGCGCTTAAGCTACGCATCGTCAACCGGGCCGAGGTGGCGGAAGTGGCTAGACAAGTACTGCCAGACCCCATCTACGCGAAGGCGGCCCCCCTAGCCTCTAAACTACTAGATATACTAGATTAAAACCCAGATATTTACAACCATGGTGAGAGTGGCGGTGACCGGAGGCGCCGGCTTCATCGGCAGCCACATAGCCGTCCATCTAGCGAGGCTTGGCTACAGAGTGGTGGCTGTGGATAGCTTGGAGAGGGCCACCGGCTTCGAGAGGCTGGAGGAGGCGGGGGTGCCGCTGGTTAGGGCAGACCTCAGACACGACGACCTCCCAGACGCCGACGTGGTTGTACACGCCGCCGCGTATATAGACGTCGCGGAAAGCTGGGAGAGGCCGTACGAATATATGTGGAACAACGCCGCCGTCACCGCCAAGGTCGCCAAGCGGGCCGCGGAGAGGGGCGCCCACCTAATCTACATCTCGTCGGCCGCGGTCTACGGCGAGCCCGAGTACCTCCCCATCGACGAGAGGCACCCAACAAAGCCCAAATCACCCTACGGACTATCCAAGCTAGTCGGCGAGCAGATAGCAGAGATGTTAACTAAAAAACTCACAGTCGCCAGGCTTTTCAACGTCTACGGCCCAGGTCAGTCAGGCCCCTACTCTGGTGTCATTACGAAATTTATACAAAGGGCCAAGCAGGGAAAGCCCCCCGTCATATTCGGCGATGGTGAACAGACCAGGGACTTCATTCACGTCGAAGACGTAGCCCGCTTCGTAGCAGTAACCGTGGAAAAAGGCGCTACAGGTGTCTACAACGTAGGCACTGGCATTGCAGTTTCAATTCGAAAACTGGCAGACATTGTAATGAAGATATTTAAAATAGAGGGAACGGTGAGATACGCACCGCCAAGACCCGGTGACATAAAGCACAGCGTAGCGGAGATATCGCGAGCATTTTCATTAGGTTGGAAACCACAAATAGCACTGGAGGATGGACTTAGGAAATTAATCGACATATAACATTAGCAAAACTTCTATATTAATGACTATATTACAGATGATTTATTAAAAATTCATATTTGACTCTACGCAACATACGCCGCTTTATCTGCACCTTAACAGCCCAAGATTCTCCCTCTGGAATATGACACTGCAATTAAAATCTAGATTCCAAAGCCTCCTTGCCTGCTCGGCAAGAGACTCATGGTACCACTGGCCGCGGTTAGGCAACTGTAGCAGTATGTAATCAACCCCCGCCAGCACCCTCCCAGCCGCCAACTCATGGTAGAGCTTGGGGCCGTACCTAAGCTCCGGGTCGTTGGGATCCATGGCGGCGTAGACATCAGGCGTAGCGACCCTAAGAACCGTCACGTTACGCGAGGGGTCTTGCAGAAACGGCATAGCCCACGAGCTGACCTGCGCCACCACCAAAACCACGCTGTTCGGCCTCACGAGCTCCCTAGCCTCTAGATACGCCGAAAGAGTAACTTGATCCACCCGGTGCAGTATAGATATGTCCCCCAGCTTAACCACCCCATACAAGACGTATATCAAGGCCAGAGCCATCAAGCCCACCCTCACCAGGTTGCGGGAGAGGTGGGGCAGATGCACAACACTAAGCGCAAGCACAAGAGGATTAACCCTAGAGAGGTGCATCCCCAAGTCGGGATTAACAAAACCAAAAGCCGTCATAGCCGCCGCCAGATGGTAAAGCCACGAATCCGAAACCCCAAGCCCCCTTGTCCTCAATACGTGGAGAAATACGGCAACCCCCAAGACGAGATACAGCGGCAGATAGCCGTAGTCCATCACAACCCCAAACGCC
>NZ_JBMFKV010000080.1:0-9024 GCF_049971835.1 Pyrobaculum sp. | reverse complement strand
ACACGTCTGGGGATTCCACGAAGGCAAGCTAACAATAGAATACATAAAGACAGGCGTAGACAAAGTCAAGAAAATGCTAGACGAGGCCAGGAAAATACTCCAGAGCCACGCATAAAGACGCTAGACACCTGTAAAGACGCGGGGGTGTTGAGGTAGGTGCCTACAGCCACCACCCCAGCCCACACGCCTGCCCACTACAGAGCGGCGGCCACCAGAAGCTCCAATAGTTAAATATAAACTGGGTAACGTAGACGTGGCTCTGGCAAAGACTTTGGATAAGCCCCTACCTAAACCCACCAGCGAAGGCTATGTAACAGCCCGCCTCCTAGAGGCTTTAGTGGAGGCCCGGCTGGCGTTGAGATACCTCGAGGAGGGCCTTGTGAGGAACGCCGCCGGCAAGGCCTTCCAGGCGTGGAGGGCGTTGCTGGCCGCACTCCTCAAGCTTGAACTTGACAAATTGAAAACTCTCACCAAGACAGAGGAGGAGAGGAAGTGGCTAGAGTCGACGGCGGTGCCCCGACTGCCCACTGGGAGGATGAAAACCCTCTCCCAGATGCTGGAGCAGATAGGCCACCCCGACATCTCTCTGTGGACTGACAAGGCCCTCGACCTCCACGACTACCAGTACCACGGGCCTGATCCAGATATGGCTCTCTCTAAGTACAGGAGTAGCGAGGAGGCGGCTTACGACGTGGTTAAGCTCGTCCAGGGAGTGATTAGATACGCCGAGTTCCTCAAACCCCGCGTCAAGTGGAGCCAAGAGCTAGAAAAGGCACTGGAAGAGCTCAAGACAGCCCTCCGCTAGCCGCCGCACCTAGGAGATCCTCACATCCGCCGCCCACAAACTCGGCAAAAAACCCAGACAACACAAAAAACCACAAAACCCTTCCCACATCCAATTCTTAAACCCTCGGCATAATTACATTCGCCGGGCGGGCGATGACCGGACCCACGCGGACAGACTTCTGAAGACAGGGAGCTTAGGGGAGCCCGCCCGGCGCCTCTCTTCTACACACGAAGTTATAAACTTTTCCGCCGCACACACGGCGCCGCCACGGCGGTATCCAGAAAAGGTGAAGGGCGCCCCTAATCTAGCCGCATAGCCTCCAGCACAGCCACGGACCTAGCGCAGATGCGCCACGGCGCTCCCTCGCTCTGCACAAATACTCCAGCAACCCCAAACGGCCCAGATCCAGAAACTAGCCAGATCCCAGACGCTCCTATCCAACTAGGCTACCCATTTGTGAGATCGCAGATCGATGTCAAGCCGCGGTGCGCAACATCTCCACATACGGCGCGGCGGTTGCGACACACCGGCCTATGACCAGATGGCCCAACACTACGGCGGCGGCCCTTACTGACCTGCGCCCTCCCACGGTGGTTACCGTGCAATGGCGGAGTCGCTACAAGACAATTGGAATATTTGCCCTTCTCAGCAACTCTCTGAAGTCCTCCTGGCCTCCTCCCCGCCCCTCTGAGGGGCGGCTCATGGGCGCCCTCGGTCCCCATCGGGGTCACCGTCTCCTCGCCCGGCGGGGGTCATGGGGCTGGCCCGGGCCAGCACGGCGGGCCTTGGGGTTCGGATAGACCCCTCTGCTTCCAGCACCTGCCTGGACCACTCCTCTAACATCTTCTCGTCCACGGCGGATAGAGCTCTCTTAACGGCTTCTGCGTACTTCCCCTCCAGTTTCTCTGTTGCCTTCTTCAACATATTCAGCACAGAGGCTACGTCTCTGTGCACCCAGTGGCCCCTCGGGCAGAGGCCGAGCTTTGGGCCGAGGGGGAAGGACATCTCAACGCCGTGTATTGGACAGGTCTTAGAGTTTCTGTAGGCCGACACCAGCAGAACCTTTAGTCCCCTCTCCTCCGCCTTATCCCTAACCTTCTCTACCACGGCCTTAATGGGCGTCTGCTTTATCCGGTGTCTGAGCCGTGGGCTCTTTTTGTCCTCTACCATCTCCTCCTGCGGCTTTTTACCGACGTTCTCCGTCACGAGGACTGCTGGCTCCCTAGTGAGCTCGTGGGCGACCTTGTTTACCTTATCCCGCTTCCTGTCCCGCTCCCTCAACCTCTTAACCCTCTTCCTGTAGTCCCTCGTGTGGGCGCCAGAAAGCCTCTTTCCGTCTATCTCTACGGTGAACTCCTCCGCCCACCTGCGCCTAACCGCGTCGTATCTCTTCGCCAGACGGCCGAAGTCGGTTCTAAAGACGCGGATAGATATAGAGGGCTGAATCCACTGCTGATTCCACTGCGACACTCTGTCGACTGTGGCTTTCAGGTCCACCCGAGCCGCAAATACCGTATTTTCGTTCACGTCGAAGGCTATGATCGCTACGGGCTCCTTTCCCGCCTCGGATTCCACCTCGTACGTAAACACGGCGTATACCCTGTTCTTCACCCGCCTCAGCCGTATCGTAGACGATCTCTTGGCTCTGCCTATTCTGACCAGCCACTCGAAGAGCCAGAAGCGCTTGTGGGGCCAGAGCTCCGCGGCGTACCTCTCAGACATTAGGCGTACTGACAGCGATGTAAGCGAATTGGGGCGCCATGAGGTCTCGGCGACGTAGGGCGCTACGCGCCTAACCGCGGGAGGCCTCCTGCCAGCCTCAGTCCAGGCGTTGTACGCCTCCACGGCGTCTTTAACCGCCTGCTGGGCGTATGCAGACGGCAGGCCGAGCCGCCTCACCGCGTCTTTCACCTCGTGCCACACCTTGAAGTAACTAGCGCTCCTACCCTTGTAATTCTGCACTAAGTACTCTACAACAAGTCGCTTAGCTTTCTTATACCCCCTCTCCAGCTCAAGAAAGTCGAGGAACTGGTTTCCGTCTAGCAGAAGCGGCACTGCGACCGAGCGCCTAACCACCATGTCTAAATAAACGCCGGCTAAAAAACCTTACTCCCGCCCTAAAGGGGTAGATTTGCCGCCACTCTATAAATGCAACGCCTCTCTCTCATACCTCCTCAACTCCCCGACGACATCCTCAACGTAGCCGGCGCGCCACGCCTCAACAATGACCTCAAACGCCCGCCACACCTCTACCCCCAGACCTAGCACCCTCGGGGCGAAATACGCGCCGCCGTTTTCAGTCAAGACGACGTACCCAAACCTCACCCCAGCGGCGAGGCACACAGCCTCGGGGAAGTCCACCCTCTTCAGCGGTTATTACGGCCAGCCGCCATAATTCTACGCGCCTCCTCCTCCACGTCGGGGGTCTCCGTGAAAAGCGCCATGTTACCAGCGGCGAGGCTCTCCGCAACCCAATCTACAGCCGGCGGTAGCTTAATTTCCCTCAAAACAGACTCGGGGACGTGCACCACGTCAAAAAGCCTAAACAGGAGATTCCGATTGGAATACCCAGCCCAATCCACTAGAAAAGAGGTATCAGCAATAGCCTCACGTGACGCTGGGGACGCGCGCCCTAATCCTCAGCTCGTTAAACTCATCGACAGAGAGGCCGGCGATGCGCGACGCCACGTAGATATCACCCGTCTCCATGTAGTACTTCAAAGCCGCCCTCAGCTTAGGAGGCAACGAGTTTATGAACTCCCAATCAGCCCACTCCCTCCTAACCCTCCTACCCTCTTCAAAAGCCTCAACAACCTCCTCCACATCTAATACAACACACAGTGTTAAAAGGTTATCGCAACCACAGCCACACAGCCGCCATCAGCCAGGACACAATAAACCACGTGCAATCTCCGTCGCATCCGCCAGAGACGCCGCAACGAGCCACACGCTTTATTTAGGGGTACAGATCCCCGCATGTGGCCTCCGCGGTAGCGCCCGAGGAACGAGCTAGACCTCACCAGCGCACCTCCCTAAATAGACACCCCACATCCCTCTCAGAACCCTGCCTTACCCCTTCGACACCTCACCGCCGCGGTGGTAAAAGATCCATGACTTCATAAACTGCCCCATGGGGGGCCGCAAACCGCCGAAGCAAAGCATCCCCAACACCGCACACAACAACGCATCCGTAGCCGGATTGCCAGCAACAAAAGGCACGACTCCTCCGGTGTGCCACGCCCCCTCAATACATCACAAGACAAAACACCGGATTACAGGAGAGCGCCCGCTCATAACCCCGCAACAGCGGCAAGGACGGTTAGCCCTCAGATCTACACCCGGTTGCCGAAAGCTGGAACCGCGCCTCTCTACACAATCCGTTGGCAAAACCTGCCAGCTACATGTCTTCGGTCGCCGGGGTGACATTTAGCGTCTTTTTTGACATGTCCATTGGCTTCTCCAGCTAAGCCCGTGGCAGGATCTTTCGAGGTGGAGAGAATTCCAATATGTTTTGTTGGTGCTGTATACTCCCCCCAGCTGTCGTCAAGTTGGTATTGTTGGCCCTTTGAAGGCGCTGTGGTTAAGCGGGCGTTTTGAACCCGGTGCCAGACGCCAACCACCATACAACCCAGCATAGAGAGCCGATCCCCAGGTGAGCTTGGCTACATAGCCAGGATCAGATTTCTGCTCTGTCTTATGTGGACCACCGTCTGTAGTCTTGAGCACGTCTCTAAGCTGGCATGCAGAAGTTTCACAGAAGCTAGGCCACGCGCCAGCTTAGTGCGAACGCCGCGCCGGGGATACAACCACGCGCGCGGTTGTACTAACAAACGTCTATACCCATTACAATAAACACCGCAATGAGTTTAGCGACGGCACGAAGCACATAAGCGTGCTACAGCACACTCTCCTCCACGAAATGCTAGACACGTATAGAGCATCTGAACTTCTACAAGTATTTTAGCCTAACGCCGCGTTAGGAGTCGTAGGCTCTGTAGTGATTGAGATAGATAGCCAGAGCCCCGGCGGCGGAGTTGTGTCATAAGCACTCGATACAGTCTTTTTCGAGAATATCATCACCCCTCGGGTATGCCCTATTTCAAGCAACGCATTCACGAGAGCAGGTACTTAAGGTCTCGCCATATCGCAATGTCGCCGCCCGTCACCTAGCTAATTACCATAATCTCGCCTACGCAGTACCTAACTCTAACGACCACGCCAATCGGAGGCCTCCTAGCCCTCCCATACTTAAACTCCACGCCTCGCCACCCAACCCTTGGGTTAATCCAAAAAACAGAGAAACAAGAAATGGTCAAATTAAGCCATAACAAGCATCAACTTACCACATCCCCACCATGCAGGACAGTCAGAGAGCGCCGTCCGGTCCCAACTACGCTCCAGCGCCAAACCAAAGACAGCGGCGTTGTGGAAGAATTCATACGCCGCCGAAATATCGACGACAATACGACCCCTAGAAGCCGCGCCCCTACGATCGACTTCAACTGCGCCTACCCCCCGACACGGCGCCACCAAGATACGAGACAGGACAACTGATCTACCACGATGAATCCGCAACAAGGCCTCAGGTGTTCAGAGATGCCTTCAACATACATACAACGTTTGCACATCAGGAAGTAAAAAGCAACGGGAGCGCATTAATCCACTATGCCTACACGCGGAACTTAAGGCGTGGTACAGACCTAAAAACTGGGCCTTAAGATGCTTTTAAGTCTACAGGCGGAGCAACTCTCTCCATGAAACTCCTCTCACCCCAGCAACTCGCTGACAAAATCGCGCAAGGCGACCACGTCTCCGAGGGATCGCATGACACCACGGCACCCCCGCGCCCCTAGACGCTCGGAAAAGAGGAGCATCAAGAGAATTAAGCCGTGCAGAACATGCAAAATCGTTAATAAATAAATTGTTTATTACTTACATGGGCAACGTGGGGATTCAGAAAATACGTCGTATTGTACGGTGGCGCTTTAAGAATGGCGATGGACATGATATGGGGAAGTCTCCTACCGTCAAGGAGCTTGGCGAGGTGGAGAGGCTGTATAGAGAGGGGAAGGTAGAGGAGGCGCTTAGGCTTGCGGAGAGGCTGGCGGAGAGGGATCCAGGCGGGGCTTGGGACCACTTTATCATTAAGGCGGCGGAGGCGAAGGATTTGGAGGAGAGATCTTTCTGGGTGGTGGCGGCGTCCAGGGCGGCGAGGCAGTTTATGCCGTCGAGATTTCTGCCAATACGGAGGTGGTTCAAGGACCTGGGCACGGTGGCTTTCGGCATCGCCGCGGGCTACATAGAGCCGGTACAGGTGGGAAAAGGCTTTGTGTTCAAAGTTGGCCGCAAGACAAAGACAATAGGAGAGGTGAAACACATAGAAAAGGTGTAAGTTTAATGTGTTTTTCAACAGTTCGCCACGTCTTCAAGTACCTCTTCTTAAATTGGGAATATATCAAGAAGGTAGAGGAGTACACTCTTAAGGCGGAGAAAGACTGCGGAGATGAGGAGGCAGTTCTTGAAATTAGGCGGGATAGGCACGTAGGCCCAGAGCCAGGCCTTACCTTCCACCCACGGCTAGAGGTAGAGGGACCGGGAGGCGAGAGGCTTGAAATTACGAGTAGTTATGAAGTTGGTAAAAATAAACTATTGATCAGATTAGGGCGTAGCTTTAGGAAAGGCGAGTACTACACGGTGAAGCTGTCCTACCTAATCCCCATCGGGTGGTGGCTTAGAAAAGGCAAGATCCCCATACCGCTGGGGCTTAAAATTGATGTAAAGAGGTACAAAAAACTTGGGCCGAAGATTTTGACGCTTGAAGAGTTAAATGTCTACGACAAATCCATATCTATCTACCCCTACGTAGATTTGCCAAAGGGATACGAGGCGGCGGCCATAGCCGAAGTAAGAACACCCAGACCTAAAATTTCCTTTGATCCAACCATTGGCTATAGAATCCGCTTGAAGAAGGGCGGCTGGCTTAGGTTAACCATCGAGATAAGGCCACAGCGGCGGTATGTCGCAGTGCTGTTCCTACTCATCGGCTTGCTAGCCGCCCTCTACCTAGCGCCACCAGTTTGGTATATATTCTTCAAGAACTACAAGCTAAGCATCAACTTCGCCATCATCCCAGTAATTCTAACAGTTACACAAGCCATAGACAGCTGGCCATACGAGACGTGGGTATTCGCCATACGCACAGCCACACTTCTCCACCTCCTCTACGTCGTGTTGCTCTACTTATTCGGCGTATCAATAATATAACAAAACCCCAGCCGTACGCCCCCCACGACTTCTAAACCTCCTAAAAAATCAATGACATACGGACTGTTTTGAAAATAGCTCCGCAACCCGCCTCACGGGAGGCGGGGTGGGCATCTATACGTCTACGCGCCTTCAGATGCTCCCCCCTTCAACGTAACGATAGGTGGGAAATTTCGCTTTTCCGCTACTAACTAGACTGGGAACCTGCTTAGTGTTTCTCTTCTTTAACCCTTTAGCAGGTCAGTAGCTCTAAACTGCGCCGCCGAGTCAAGACCCGCCCTCCACCCCCACGCTCCACCTAAGAGTTAAACCTCCGAGCGGCCACTACCCGGCTCGCCATAAAGCCCGCCCAGGCCACTCACACCTGAGACGCCCGAGAGGCACTCGGCGCGCCAAAGCCTAAATCATAAACCCGCAACGCTGACAAATCCGCCGGACGGACGACAGCCGAAAACCCGGCTCGCAGATATCTAAAAATAAGGCGTTAAGCCGGGCCCGCCCGGCCCCCCTTTACCCGCTAGTCACGCCCGTCCCCGCCCCAGAACCCAGCTTATAAAAGAGCCGCACAAGCCCCAAGCCACCACGGCGGCAACCGCCCACCGCGCTAAACAAGCCAACGCCTTAAGTTGCTCTTAAAACCCGGGGATCTGAGCACACCCACCAGAGATCCAACAGCCCCCCGACGCACACCTCCACCAGACCCAAAACGCGGACGGAGTAAAAATTCCGCGCGGGAGACGAGATCTGCGTTCTGTCCCTCGGTGAATCCGGGGGCATTTTTAAATTCCGGCATGTGGAGCGTTGTGTGAATAGAATTAGGCTGAAGCTGGCGAGGGGGGTAGACGTCGAGTTCGTCGATAGAGAGCTCGGGCTGAAGAGAATTGAGGAGTGGGCCACCCGGGGGACGAGGTTTGTAAAACTGGTCTTCGGACCGGAGGGTTGCGGCAAAACCGCCTGGCTGAAGCAGTCGGCCGAGTTGCTGAGGGAGCTCGGCTTCGACGTAATCTACGTCAACCCCCTTCAGAGAGAGTACATCGCATATGTAGATCTAAAAGAGGTAGTGAAGAGGCTGGCGGAGGCCGCCGCCGAGAGGAGCGGCGTCGCCGAGGTGAAGCTGGCAGACCTCGCCATACAGCTCGCCACATACATCATACGCAAGAAGAGGAAGAGGAAGGTGGCGGTGCTGGCAGACGACGTTTTTCAAGCAATTGGCCTGGACAAGGCGGCTAGCTACGTCAAGTGGATGCTCGGCCTCATCGAATACCCACCAGGCGAGTACGAAAACATAATCGCCGTAGCCGCCACAAGCGAAGGCGCGGCGAGGAGAGAAATCGGGAGGCACAGATGGGCCGACCTATACCCCATGTGGAATATGCCGGAGGAGGGCTTCCGGCAGCTGTACAATCAGCTCCCCGGCGAGAGGCCCCCCTTCCAGGAGGTGTGGAGGTGGACAGGCGGAAACCCCTCGGCGCTGGCCACCCTACTCGAACACAGCTGGGACGTAGAGAGGTTAGTGGAGCGGCTCGCCAAGGAGAAAGACGTCACCCCCCAGCTGGCGAGCCGCTGGCGCACCTGGCTTGAAAAAGCCGTAGACGACCCCGACGTCTTGTGGAGCCCCGACGCGCCCGAAGAACTTATCGACATGTTAAACAAGAGGAATCTCATAGTCTACAACCTACACAAAAGAGACACCTGGTTCTGGATAGACACCCCACCACCCGAGAGGGATCCCGAGCTGGGAATAGGAAGACACGTCGCGTGGCAGACACCCCTCCACAGAGAAGCCGTGAAGAAAGCCCTCGAGATATAAACACGGCGCCACCCTCACTCCCAGACGCGCCAGCCTCCGGCGCGGGCCGGCCGGCAGATGTCCCCCCTCCCGCAGACGCCCAACAGCGGCAAACCCAGCACCAGGTGAACAGATAGGCACGACCCGCAGAACAGCCCTACACCGCGACGCCAGCCCTGCCACT
>NZ_JBMFKV010000079.1:0-9261 GCF_049971835.1 Pyrobaculum sp. | reverse complement strand
CAGGGCCGCGGCCCTCACGGCTGTTTCGGGGGGTTTGAATATAAGTTTTATATCCACGTCCAACGCCGTCTATGAGGTATCTGCTGTACGGCGGGCTGGGCTTCATCGGGGCTAACGTCGTGGAGGCCTTGGCAGGGGAGGAGGTGTACGTCGCCCACAGGCCGGGCTCTCCGAGGAGAAAGCCGGCGCTTGCGAGCTTCGTCTCGCAACACGCAGAGCTGATGGAGTACACAGACCCCGCGAAGCCGCTTGAGTCCGCCAAGCCGGACGTGGTGATAAACCTCGTTGGGGAGTACTTCGGAAGTCCAGCGGCGGTGTGGGAGGCAAACGCCGAGTTCCCCAAGAGGCTGTGCGACGCGGCGCGGAGGGCCGGGTGGAGGGGGAAGCTGGTGCACATATCCGGCGCCACCGTGAGGGGGCCCGTGGGCAACCCCATAAGAGAGGAGGAGCGCCACCTGGAGGGGATAAAGCCTATTTCCCAATTCGACGCGTCGAAGGTGGAGGGGGAGAGGGTGGTGGCGGGCTGTTTCGAGGACTGGGTTATTGTAAGGCCGGTCCTCGTCTACGGCCGCTTCAATGACCACCCGGAGTGGGTTACGCTCGCCGGCATGGTGAGGCGCGGCGTGGCGCCCATGGTGAATCTAGCCGTCTCGGCCATATCGGCCCGGGAGCTGGCGAAGGTGGTGAAGCTCTCCACCGCCCTCTCTAGGGAGTACTTCTTTGCCACTGAGTGCGCCCCCAGGCGCCTGTCGGACTTCGTGCTGGCGATAGAAAAGGCGTTGGGGAGGCGGGCCCTCCACATACCTGTGCCCAGCGCCGTCATGAGGATAGCCGCGCCCCGGGATTTGAAAAAGCACCTCCCCTTCCTGGGAAGGAGCTTCAGTTGTGAAAAAATGGCCCGCCTCCTTAAATACAGGCCAAGCCCCGATTTCGAGAGAGAAGTAGCTGAAATGGTATCCTACATCACAGCAACTGTTAAATAACATTTGTTGCAAATATTTATCATGGATACACCTCTAGTTTTCATCTTCCGGGGGTGCCCCCCTCAGCGGTTTCATGAGTTGAAAAAATGGGACATAGTACTCGTCTCTCTCTCCTCCTGTCCAGGTGTTGAAAGAGTGGAGGAGTGGAGACTCCGGGAGTATATTAAAGACAAGTTTGTAGTTGTGGTTGGAGACCGCCTGCTTGCCAAGAGGCTGGAGGTGGCCCACGCCACGTATGGAGAAGTGGAGAGGTTTATGGAATATCTAAAGAGAGATGTGGGCCCGCTGTACAAACCTTATCTCCAGTAAATAATATAAATAGGGGGTTACGGGGCTTTATGAGTTTTGAAAAAAACCTCCTTGAGAGGATCGCCTCCTACATACCTGGCTACGCCGGGTACAAGCAGAAGGAGATTAGGAGGGAGACCGACGCCCTCGTGAGGCGCCACGTCGCCTCCCTCCTCTCCTCAGCCGCGTCGCAGCTGGTGCTGGGCCCGTCGGAGGCCCGCGCCGTTGCGGCCAACCCAGACGCCCGGTACCTCTGGGACACGGCGAGGGCTCTGCTGGATAAGGTGACGCAGAAGATAGACAAGGCCCCCCACGGCTACGCGGGCTTTTTCGACTTGGCCAAGGTAGATGAGAGCGTCCTAGAACAGGTATACCAGCACGACCTCGCCCTCGTGGAGGAGGCAAAGAAAGTGGCAGACCAAGTGGCCGTCTTGAAGAGCCAGCCCCCCGGCTCCCAGCAATGGGCCGACGCCCTCAGGCAGTTGCTGGCGCAGTTGCAGTCACTAGATGCTAAGATAGACGAGCGTAGCAAAATACTAAAGGCAATTAGCGAGCCGCCGCCCGCCACGTGGGAGCCGCCGCGTGAGGAGAAAAAAGGCGGGCTTTTCGACAAGCTGTTCAGGAGGGGCAAGAGCTAGGACTGCGGGTGGAGTAGTGTCAATGTACAGCTCTAATGACGTGGTTTGAACCTCCGTTAAGGTTTTAAAATAATGGACATGCTCATCCATGCCACAAGTTATCCAGTGGGTTAACCCCCGAGAGGGGGAGATAATCTGGCGCTACCCTGTGGATAGGATTGAGTGGGGGTCCCAGCTCATTGTTGAGGAGTGGCAGGCGGCGGTTTTTATGCGCGACGGGAAGGTGTACGACGTGTTTAGGGCGGGGAGGCACACCCTCACCACCGCCAACCTCCCCCTGCTCACCCAAGCGCTTAGCAGAATTGCGGGGTTTGAGAAGTCGCCCTTCACTGCCGTTGTCATATTCGTCTCGCTTAAACAGCACCAGCTCCCCTTCGGCGGGAGGAGCCAAACCGCCGAGCTGGCGCCGATACAGTTCTTCGGCACCGCCTGGTTCAGGGTGGCGGACCCGGCCCTCTTCGTCACCCAGGTCGTGGGCGGCCAGAACATATACACCACGGAGGACCTCCAGAAGTTCCTAAGGGGCTACTTCAACGAGAACCTAATGGCAGAGCTCTCCAGAAACTCCATCTTCACCATATACGGCAACCTGGAGCAGGCCAGCTTCGTAGCTAAAAACGCAATAGCCCCCCACTTCTCCAGACTCGGCCTCGAGCTCATAGACGTCAAATTCGAAGGCCTAGACGTCACTGACCCCATCTGGCGCGACAGGCTGTTCTACATCAGAGCCACCGGCGTCACCCCCTCGGAGTACCTACGCATGGAGACATTGCAGAAAGCCGCCGCGGAGCTCGGCAAGAGCCCCGGGGCCGCGGTCGGCGCGGGGCTGATGATAATCCCGCCCCTCTTCCAGCAACAGACGCCGCAGCCTCCACCAGCCCCCCAGCCCCCCACGCAACCGGCCCCACAGCCCCCGGCTCCTCCTCCGCCTCAGCCCACCCCACCGCCTCAGACAGCCGTATCGACACAACTAGCTCAGCACCAGCAGGGCGTGGTGTGTCCCCAGTGCGGATACGTAAACCCGCCGGGGGCCAAGTTCTGTATAAACTGTGGCTACATGCTGGGGAGGAGGTGCCCTCAGTGCGGCTTCGTCAACCCGCCGGAGGCTAAGTTCTGTATGAACTGCGGCGCCAAGTTGCCGTGACGCCTGGAGAGACCGCGGCCGCCGTCGCCGCGCTCGCCGTCGGCGTATACCTCGTCCTGGCGTCCACGGGGGCTGTCCAGCTGGCGGCTAACCAGCTTATAGGCATCGCCGTTGGGGTATACGGCGCCTCCTACATGGCGGCGGGGAGGAGCAGGGAGTCCGCCTTCTGGGGCGGGGTCCTCACAATACTAGGCGCGGCTTCCTTCATAGGGGGTGGGGCGTCTCCCCTGCTGGTGCTCGGCATCATGCTCATATTCATATCTCTCTTCGTGCTTGTCGCCGGGAGGCGCAGTCTATAAAAACCCCTAGGGGGGGCCTCCGACGTGGCCCTCTACCTAGCCATCGGCGGCGGGGGCGACGTGGTCACTACGGCGGCGCTGGCCGGGGACGACGCGGTGGGGCAGATACCGTGGGAGAGATACGTCGTTGACCCGACGCCGGGGCCGGTGCCGGCCTCGGCGCTGAGAGAGGTGGTGGATCTGGGAGGGGGGCTCTACCTAGCCACCCCCCGTAGCTACGTGGAGAGGGGCGGACGCGTCTTCAAGACCCAGGGCATGTGCGTGGCGGGGGCTCTCAACAAGTCGATATACATCGTCGATCCCTACAGACGCCCCAGCGAGGTGGCTCGCGCCCTTGCGAGATTCAGCCGCGTGGTTGGGGTAGACGTTGGGGGCGACGTGCTTGGGATCGGTTGCGAGGAGTCGATTAGGAGCCCCCTGGCAGACGCCTACGGCCTCGCCGTGCTCGTCAGAGCGGTGGAGCTGGGCGTGGAGGCGGAGGTGTGGGTCATGTCGCCGGGGGCCGACGGGGAGCTGGATAGGCAGTACGTGTTGAAGAAAGTGGCCGAGGCGGCGGCGGCCGGCGGGCTCATAGGCGCGGTGGGGCTGGCTCGGGAGCAGATTGAGAGGCTGGAGAGGCTCGTATCTATCTGCGTGACGGAAGCCTCCGCGGTGGCTGTAAGGGCCTACAGAGGTGGGCACGGCGAGTTGGAGATAAGGAGCGGCACCCGCCGGGTTTGGGTAGACGCCTGCGCCATGGTTGGCTTCCGTCTAGACCCCAAGGTCCTTCTGGGGCTGAACAAGGCGGCGTCGCTTGTATACAGCCACGACGCCCCCATCGATAGGGCGGCTGAGCTGTTGCTGGCCAATGGAATACCCACAGAGCTCCACCTAGAGGAGCTCCTGGCTAGGGGCTACTCCCTGCCTCAGGCGGTGGGGGAGTTGGGGAAGTTAAAACGTTGCTAAGCCCTGGCCTTCTGCGCCGCCGCCTTGGCCTCGGCCAGGATTCGCTGGTACAGCGTCGAGTTGTACGGCGCGACGGCCACAGCCGAGGACTCGATCTTCAGCTTCATAGTCAAGGCCTGGCCGTAGAGAGTCATGTTTAGATACACGTCCCCCACCACTGCCAGGGGGACGCCGCCCACCTCGCACATCTCCGCCACGTAAACCCCGCTACCGTTGGCGGGCAGGCCGCCTAGGATGTAGGCAAACACCTCGGGGCTTATCTTGCCCCTCTCCTCCACGGCGGACCCCGTGTAGCCTAGATGCGTGCAGGTCCCTTTCACGGTGCTGGTGGAGTTTACCCCGTGTATGATGTGGAGCATGGTGTAGTTAGCTGTGGTGGTCTCAGCTTGGCACTCACCCCCGGCGCAGGTCACCACATACATAAGCCGGCCCTCCGTAGCCGCCTTGTGGCTCACCTCCACAGGCCCCCTCGGCGGTATGTTAAAGACAAACTTACCGAAGCTGTAGTTGCCAAGGGGCCCCACCCCCTCTACAGACCAGCCAACTAGCCTCAGCGACATGTCGCCAATGTACACCGTGATGGTGTATGTGTAGTTAGCCTCGTAGCTGTCGCTCCGGAAATTCGCCGCCGTGGTGGTTGTAGTTGTGCTGGTTACAGTGGACACAGACGTCTTGGTAGGCGGAGTGGCGGTGGACGTCGCCGGGGGGACCGCCGTCGGCGGCGTCGGCGACGCCGTGCCGGTGGGCGCACCGGCGGTGGCTGTGGGCGGGGGAGAGCTGGTGGTAGTCGCGGCTCCATCGCCGCCGGGCTTCATGTAGCTTGTAGCGGCTTGGTAGAAGTAGAGTACCGCACCTGCGATAAGCACGGCGAGTATGGCTATGGCAATTTTCTTCATGCTCGCCATATAGCCGGGGTTTAAAAATTAGAGCTTCGCCTCAGCCTCGTATCGGCCCACGCGCGCCGCCGCGAAGGTGATCAGCCTGGCGGCGGCTCCCAGAGACGCCAAGGCCCCGCCCAGGGCCCCCAGCGCGGGGTAGAGGCCGAGGAAGTATGTGGTCAACGCGCCCACCGCCGCCGTCGCGAGGGCCGACGCGGCCGCTAGCCCTATACCCTCGGCGCGGCCCCGCCTCGACAGTGGGTACTCCATTCTCAAGACGGAGCCCTCCGCGGCGTCGACGAGAGCGCCGAACTGACGCCCGCCGTATGTATACGTGAGGGCCCAGAATGGGTAGTACACAATCCCCTCGAAACTCCACTCCACAGTCACCCTAGCCTTAAATACCGAGACGTAGGTGCGGGCCTCCTCAACCACCTCGCCTAGGCTACGGAAGGCGTCCTCCGGCGAGAGGTCCGGCGAGTGGAATACTCCGAGTCTCTCAAGAGTCGGCTTAAACGGCGTTCTCCACCTCGCGGGGAATATGTAACTCTTCGGTAGCTTAAATGGCGGCGTCGATAGGGCCAGCGCCGTGGCGTAGGTCTCAAGCTCCTCAAGAGGCTTGAAAGTTATGTGGTATAGGTACAGGGGGAGGAAGTGCATCTCGGCGCCGGCGGGCGTCGCCGAGGGGAGATCGTCGGGGGAGCCCATGGGCCTTAGATTCAGCACTTTTCTAAAAGCCGTGGTTTTGTCCACAGTGGGCTTGAAGATGTAGACGCTCTCGTAGGTCTTCCCCTCCGACACCACAGTCCCGCAGTAGGGGCAGACGTAGAACCTCCTCCCCGGCGGAGCGTCGTACTTAGCCCCGCAGAAGGGGCACTGGATAATCATGTCTCCACCCGCCGAGACTTCAGAAGGCCGCCTGCCAGGAGGTACGTAGCAATCGTGCCGGCCAGCGCCGTGACTGCGCCCTCGACTACTCCGCCGAGCAGAGCCAGGGACGAGAGGCCGCCCAGCACGCCCCCAACAGCCGCCACCCCCAGGAGTGAGATTGCCTTGTTTTCCACGAAGGAGGGCTCCTCAGCCACTACCACAGCCCCGTCCCACCCAGCCACGTAGTAGTTGTAGTAGGACCCCTTGTAGAGATACGGCACAATCCACATGGGGAGGTACGTCAAGGGGGACACCTCAAGCCTCTCCACTGTGTAGTCCACGGTCCTGTCCTCCACAGTTGCCGAAGCCATCAACAACCCCGTCTCCTCCCTTGCCACCCTAGCCGCGTCTTCATCAACCCTGGCCAGTAGCCTCGGCACCACGGCCCTCACTGCCTTCGCCTTGGCCCTCTCAGGCGTCAGCTCGGCTGCGAGAAACGCCCCCGACACAGAGGTGGACGTGGCCACCTCGGCGAGTTGCCTCGGCTCGGGGGCTGTCTTGAAGAAATGTGACGTCAGCTTATCCACAGAGAGGCCCCACGCCGCCCTCCTAGCCAATACCGCCACCAAGTCGGTATATGTGACGACTCCCGACACCCTCACGCGTTTAGTCTCAACGCGGGTTGTTGCCTGGCCTCTGACGTACACGGTGCGGGTATAGGTGAGGACCACCGTGGCCTCGTAAGAGGCTCTGAGCCGGACGTCGACGAAGTAGAACGGCAGGTATACGAGGTCGGGGCTGGCGAAGTTTATCTCAGACATCCTCCTCCCCAGGTTGAAATCTCTCCTCGTCCTCTCCACAGCCCGGCGCAGGACTTCGGAACTGGAAAGCGTAGGCACAGCCAAGATCTTCGACGGGTTCCCCGCTACGAAATTTGGCGTGCCGCAGTACCTACACACCACAACCACAGACTCCGGCGTCAGGTCGAGAGGCGCCCCGCAGTATGAGCAATTCACAGACGAGAGATGTAGCAACGTTAAAACTATATCTGCGGAGCGGCCGGGGGGCGGGCGGTCGCCGACGCGTCGCGGCGTCTGTGGCCGGGGTATTGATTTATATTAGGGTTTGGTTGGTTGCGCAAGTGGAGACGTTTATGTGGATACGCAAGTCCGCGGGTAGGTACGACCTCGCCCACAGCGGGGTGGCGAGGATTGAGGTCCCCCCAGCCGCCTCGGCGCCTTCTCCGGAGGAGGTAATTGCAGAGATGTACGGGATTTCCGAGAGGGAGCTGGCCCTAACCGCGGGGGCTCAGGAGGGGAACCTGCTCGCCTTCCTCGCGGTGAGGCCCGAGTACGCCGTTACGGTGGCTCCGGAGTACGAGCCCATTACGAAGCTCGCGCCGGGTCTCGGCGTCAGGCACCTACAGGTGGGCGACGTGTGGGAGGCCCCGCTGAAGCCCGGGGGCGTTCTTATATTCTCAAACCCAAACAACCCCACCGGCCGCTTCCTCACGAAGAAGGAGCTATACGAGCTGGCCGACGAGGCGAGGAGGCGGGGGGCCTACCTAATAGTGGACGTGATTTTCTCAGACTTCGTCACGGACGACTTGAGGGGGTGGCCTCTGGAGAACGTGGTCTTCAGCCACAGCACGGACAAGTTCTACACCACCGACACGAGGATGGGATGGGCCTTCGGCGACGCGGCGGTGGTGGAGAGGATGAGGTTTTTAAAGGACCTCGCCAACCCCGGCCCCAGGGACCCCGAGAGGAGAGCCGCGGCGGTGCTCCTCTCCAGGAGGGCAGAGATTAAGCAGAGAAACCTCTCCATCATTGCCCCCAACGCCGACGCGTTGAGGCGGGCGTTCCCCGACGCCGTCTACACCCCCCACATGCCCATAGCGCTGGTCCCCACCAACTGCGACGACTACAACCTCGCGCAGAGGCTCCTCGCCCACGGCGTCAAGACCGTCCCCGGGAGGTTCTTCCAAGCCCCCAACGCCATACGCATAGGCCTAGGCACCGAGGAGCCCACACGATTCAGAGAAGCCCTCCAGATACTTACACAGCTCTGGTGCCGGTGAAGCCAGTATACAAATGCCCCCACTGCGGCCTCTATACGGAGGCGTCTACCCACTGCGGAGCACCCGCCCAGCTAGTAATAGACGGCGCCACCCGGTTGCGGGCATCTAAGCTACTTGCGCTTGCCCTGCGCCACGACCCCGCGGCCCTGGGTGTCACTCTAGACCGGGGCGGCTGGGCAGACATCGCCTCAGTGCTCCGGGGCCTTGAGAAGGCCGGCGTGAGGATAGGCGCGGCGGAGCTGGCGGCGATCGCCGCCCTCGACGACAAGGGGAGGTTCGAGATAGACGGCGGACGTATAAGAGCCCGCTACGGTCACAGCATCGAGGTAGACATAGAATACCCGGTGGACACCTCGGCAAAGATCCTCTACCACGGCACCTCCCTCGACTACCTGCCGTCGATTGAAGCCAACGGCGTCCTCCCGATGAGGAGGAGATACGTCCACCTAGCCGCCGACCTGGAAACGGCGTGTCTCAACGCCAGGAGGAGACCGAAGCCTGTCGTTTTAGAAATTGACGCAGACTGCGTCAGAGAGGAGGCGCCGATCTACAAGGCGACGCAGAAAATACTCCTCACCGGGTATATCCCGGCGAGGTGTGTAAAAAAAGTGGTTATCTGTTAAATTACTTCTAATTACTTCTCCCTCTTCCCGCCGCCGGGGCCGCCTCCGTGCGCGGTCTTGGCTGACCGCGCCTCGCTGATCAGCTCTCCAATTGAGCGTCCAGACACCAGGTCTTTGATAATGCGTTGCCTTGCGGCGATGTCCAGACCCCTCAGCTCGTGCAACAGCGCGGCTGTGTTGTTGAGCAACGCGATGCGTTCCGCCGCCCACTGTCTTGGGAAGCCCGCAATCTTCACCCTCTCGAAGTGGTCAAGTAGCTCCCTAATCCTTGCCCTGGCTTTCTCCACTTCGATAAGTATATTCTCAATATCAGCATCAGACATATTTCCAGCAGATATCCGCTTTCTTATCCGTGCTTCCTCGTTAATCAGCCACTTGGTAAGATTCAGCCACTTAATCCCAGCCTCGACAGCTTCCACCGCTTTATCAGAGGCATTCACTAGCCGAAGCATAGTCCTAACCCGCATGAGCACCCCGAGCCCCTTTTCAGTACTGTTCAGCAACTCCGCCGCG
>NZ_JBMFKV010000078.1:0-9282 GCF_049971835.1 Pyrobaculum sp. | reverse complement strand
CCCCCCAGGCGTCGCCAGAGAACTGCCAAGCCCCCACACCAACCCTGGAAACTCTCATGTCAGTCTTCCCAAGCCTTATCCTATCCATAGCAGGCCGTCGGATACCCATTTTTTATTTTAATATTTAATATTAATAATCCCCGAAGGCCGCCCGGCCGCCGCATAGTCGAGCAACGTTAACAGAGTGGCTGGGGAATATAGCAAAATGTATAAAAATAGTGGCTTCTAGGGGGGTGGCGGCGGTAGTCTAGCCTGGTTTAGGATGGCGGCCTTCCACGCCTGTGCGAGGAGAGCCGTTGATCCCGGGTTCGAATCCCGGCCGCCGCATAGTCATGGTGTTGTGTTCCAGATAACCAACGCCCTGGTGTGCCTCCCTTGGCGGAGGCCTTCGTAGGCTGTGTTTATCTCTTCTGGTTTGTATATGTGTGAGATTAATCTTTGTGGGTTTATTTTCCCGGCGGCGGCTAGGGAGAGGAGTTCTGGTATGTCTACCCTTGGTCTGTAGCCTAGGCTCCCCACTATCTTTATGCCGTTCATTACTAGGTGGCTGGCTGGTATTTCAATTGTGGATGTGCCTAGGCCTGTTACGATAATTGTCCCTCCTCTCCTTATAGACTCTAGAGCTATTTTGAGATCTGGGTTGGGTTTAGTTTCGTAAACCACGTCGGCCCCTTGGGGCAACACGTCTCTTATCGCACTTATGGGGTCGCCGTCTGTCGTACCTATTACATGCGTGGCTCCAAGTTCCTTGGCTTTTTCAAGAGCTGTTTTCCTCATGTCGACCGCCACTATTGGACGGGCGCCTAGGGCGTTGGCAAGCTCCACAGCGGCGAGTCCCACCCCGCCGACTCCAACTATTACCAGACCTGTGCCGGGGCCTACGCCGGCCTCTTTTAAAGCCCTATACGCTGTGCCGTAGGCGCATGATATCACAGCCGCCGAGTGAATATCCAAGCCCTTGGGGATTGGATATACCGCCGTCTCGGGCACTGCCATGTACTCGGCGTGTCCCCCGTTTAGCCCCACCAGCCCGGGCATCCTCGCCGCGGCGTATGGGCAGTAATTCTCTTGTCCCCGTACGCACCAGTAGCACTTGCCGCATGGAATTATCCACGACACCACGACGGGATCGCCGGGCGAGAGGCCGTGTGGGTTTTCACACCTCGGGCCAAATTCGACTAGCCAGCCGGAGACTTCGTGGCCGAGTATAAACCCCTCGGGCGGTGGAATTATTTCCCCGTCTAGTATGTGGAGATCTGAGTGGCAGATCCCCGTGGCCGCGACTTTTACCAAGACCTCCCCCTCCCCCGGCGTGGGGCTTGATATTTCTGAAATTTCCAGTGGGTGCCCCGGCCCCTTGTAGAGCGCCGCTCTTATCTTAAGTGGTATCTTCATTGGACGCCTACTTTCTGCGCGGCTTTGATCATCGCTAGAGATGCCGTGACGTACTGAGCCAGGACGGAGAAGCTACCTTTTAATTTTGCCTAACACCATGGCTGGTATGGGCTGGAGCCTCCCAGCTATTACGTCAAGCCACGTCTTGTAATCCGCCTCAAGTATGTATGGGGCGTCTGCCCGCGAAATTGCGTCGCCTTGGTAGAACTCGGACCCGTGGCACTGTCCGTGTTTTAGTAGAAATTTCATCGCAACTCTATCCCCCACGCCTAGTTCATGCGGGAGGTTTGTCGCGAGAAATATTATGTCGCCTTCCCACCTCGCCGCGGCGCTCTTATACTCTGCGGATTCATTTAGAGCTTTACAGAAAGCCTCTGCCCATTCCCTGCTCGGGAATTTTGGCATGTATTTTAGTGGGGGTCTAGTATTTTAAGTCATCGCCTAGAAGGGTTCCATTGCACGTCTAATTTTTGCCGCATGTTATACCACCCTTTTTACTACGTGGCAATAAGAGGGTGTTTTAGTCGTTGTGCTGGTTTATGTATTTCTCCTCTCTAGGAGCATGTCTAGCGACTTTTTTTCTAGGGCGCCGAGGGCTTCGTTTAGGGCGCGGCATCCCGCGGCGTCGCTGTTTTTACATTTCTCGTACTTCGCCAGGGCTTTCTGGGCTAGTTGCTCGTTTATTCCTTCTTTCCTCCTGGCCAGGGCTTTGAGGACTGCGAGTGTCTGGGCTACGCACTCGGTGTCTGGGCCTTGGCTCCTCTCCACTGTGCCGTCTTTTTTGTATGTGATTAGGTGGACTGTGCACGTCTCGTTGTCGTAGGACATCTCCATCCTCTCCGCCGCCGAGCCGAGCCCCGGCTTGGCGCCGCCTGCTAGGGCTTCCTCGACTCTTGTGACGAATCTCAGTATCTTCAGCCCCAGCCTTAGGGACTTCTTGTCTAGCCTCGCCAGTAGCTTGTATGCGATTTTCTTTAGGTCGATAATTTCCTCAAAGCTCAGCTGTGTGGGATCTTTGTCTAGTATCTCGTCTATCCTGTCCAGGTCCTCGATGGTTAGCGGGCCTGTGGAGGCTATGTTTTTCAAAGCGGCGGCCTCTGCGGGGGTCACCAGGCCCTTTGAGGCGAGTAGGGAGGTTAGGAAATCGACGAGTACGTAGTCCCGCTCCCTCTTTCTAATAACCTCGGCGTATAGGGGGATGAGGTAGAGCTCTAGGGATTTGATGAGTCTATAGGTGATGAGGCCTAGGGCTACGACGGAGGCTGAGAGGATGGCGATCATTACGGTGGTTAAATCCACGGGGGTTAGGTATGCTGTATATAAAAACTTTATTAAAGAGGGGGTATACGCCTGTCGTGAGTTGGAACTTGGTTGTGGCGACTGGGTGGAGGCTTGAGAGGCTTTGTATGGAGGAGCTTTATAGAATTGGGGACGTGGTGGGGAGGAGGGTTGAGGAGGTGTGGTTCACGGGTTTTGACGGCCTGCTGACGGCGAAGGTGGAGGGGGACCCGCTGGAGTTTGTAAAGTTGCTGAACGATATGGTGAACAGCAACTACTACATCCCGAGGTACGTCTTGAGGGCGACGCCGATCATGGTGGTGGTGAAGACTGACCTGGATGAGGTGCAGAGGGCGGCGGGGGAGCTGGCGGAGCGCTACATAGCGCCTCAGGAGAGTTTTAAAATTGAGCTGAAGAAGAGAGGCGTTAAGTTCGACAGGATGGCGGTTATTGAATACGTGGCTAAGGCGGTGAACAGACGGGTGGATTTGACGCGGCCGGATAAGATACTCTGGATCGAGATGTTTCCCAGCAGGACGGGTCTCTCGGTGATTAGAGAGGAGGAGAACTTCTCACTCATGAGGGCTAGGGCTCATGAGTGAGAAGTACGTCGCGGTGGAGGGTAGGCGGGTCCGCTACCTCGTGGGCGGCTCGGGGAAGCCGCTGGTCCTCCTCCACGGCTGGTCTTTAAACGCAGACACCTGGGTGGAGAGCGGCGTGTTTAACACGCTGGCCAGCCACTTCGCCGTGTACGCCATCGACATGCCCTACGGCATAAAGACGAAGAGCGAGAGGTTCCAGGCGCCGCGTCGTGAATACGCTGTTTTTCTCCGAAGGGTGCTAGACGCCTTGGGTCTGGCAGATCCTCCTCTGGTGGGGCCTAGCGCCTCTGGCGAGGTGGTGCTGTGGTACGTGGCGAAGAGGTTGCCCACCAGGGCGGCTGTGGTGGTGGGGCCTGTGGGGCTGGCGGGGGAGTTGCTTGAGGAGCTTAGGGGCGCCGGCGTGCCCATCCTCGCCGTCTGGGGGGAGAGGGACGAGGTGTCTCCACCGTCGAAAGCCTCTCTGCTGAGGGACTTGGCCAAGGTGGTGGTTTTGAGAGACGCGGGGCACGCCGCCTATCTAGACAAGCCGGGGGAGTTCGTAGAGGCTGTGCTAGACTTCCTTAGGGGGGTTTATTGACCTGAGCGCCTCGGCCACCTTCACGGCTTGTCTAGTCTCCAGCGGGTTGTGGGTCCTGATTACATGCGCGCCGTTGAGCGCGGCTACGGCCTCAGCGGCGAGGGAGGCCGGGAGCACCTCCTCAGCCCTCTCGACGCCGGCTATCTTCCTTAGGAAGGATTTCCTGGAGACGCCCACCAGTATGGGTCTGCCCAGCTCCCTAAGCGCGTGGAGGTTGGCGATGAGGTGGAGGTCCCACTTCCACCACGGCCACTGGGGATCGCCGTGTCTGTACTCCCCCCTCACCACGTGGGGCTCGTCTCTGGGGGGCAGTAGGGGGAAGCCGATTCCGGGGTCCACCACTATCCTCTCGCTTTCCACGCCGCATTTCTCAAAACGCTCCACAGACTCCCTAAGGGCCTCCGCCACTCTCTTGATTGGCTCAAGCCCGGCTCTGGGCTGCGTCTCCCTAGCCACGAGTACGACCGATGCGCCGTAGTCCGCCACGACTCTGCACATCTCGGGGTAGAGCTTGCCTCCCGTCACGTCGTTGACTATGGCGGCCCCGGTCTTGAGGGCGTACTCAGCCACCGCGGGGCGAAATGTGTCTACGCTGATTGGTATCTTGACGGTGGCGACTAGGTCGGGTAGCACGGCCCTGAGCCGCTCAAGCTCCTTCTCCGGGGGTATCCAAGTCTCTAGGTAGGGGGCTGTGGACATGGCCCCCACGTCTAGGATGTCTGAGTGTTTCTCCAGCTCGGCGGCCCTCTCCACCGGATCCGCGAGGGCTACGGAGCCCTTGTAGAAAGACTCGGGCGAGAGGTTCAGCACGGCCATTATGCGGATGGGCTCGCCGTCGCCGACCGCCACGCCTCCCAGCACCGCCCTGGTTTTCATATCTTTGAGATATGTACAGGTTATAAGGTGTTGTGTCTATATGGCCGTGGCCGTTAATTTTTAATTTCTTGAGTATTATAATTTATGCAAAAAGTTGTACGCGGCCGGAGTTATGTGTTCGAAGGCGAATTGGCTGGAGATGTTGTTACGTTACTTGAGAAGTGGGGCACCGTGAAGAGGAGCGGCGAGGTCGTCATCTTCTCAATTGACAGCGGCGAGATAAAGATTCGAAAGGTGTCTGAGAGCCCGAGCGCTGTGGTTAGGCGCATCTACATAAGCCCCTCGTGCGGCTGTCTTCTAGAGCTGGACGAGACGCGTAACTTCGAGGAGGGGAGGGTCTCCTATTCGCTCTACAAGCTGAGGCTTTGTCAGGAGCACCAGGCTTAAATTCTGGAGTCGGCTCCATCTTCGTGGCGAGGGCTTATGTGGAGACGTATGGATGTTGGCTGGCTAAGGCGGATGCGGAGATTATTAGACAGCGCCTCGGCTTGACGCCGGTGGACAGCCTGCGGGAGGCCGACGTTGTGCTTATCTACACCTGCGCGGTCAGGGAGGACGGCGAGGTGAGGCAGCTGGCGAGGATAAGGGAGCTGGCGGCGGCTGGGGGGAGGCTGATCGTTGCTGGGTGTTTGGCTAGGCTTAGGCCGTACACCATAAAGTCCGTGGCGCCGCATGCCGAGTTGATCTACCCCGAGGAGGTGGAGGGAAGCAAGCGCCGTGAGATGAGGATTCTGCCTAGGTACGGCGGGGGGGTGGTGTACACAGTGCCGCTCCAGGTGGGTTGTCTGGGCAACTGCGCCTTCTGCGCCACGAAGTTCACTAGGGGTGGCGCCGGCTACGTCAAGAGCGCCGATCCCGACGACGTGGTGAGGCACGTGAAGGAGGCGGTGGGGCGGGGGGCTAGGGAGATCTACCTCACGGGGCAGGACGTCATTACCTACGGCTTCGACATGAGGTGGAGGCCGGGCTGGACTCTCCCGGACATCCTAGAGCGTATTTTAAGGGAGGTGGAGGGGGAGTACCGGGTGCGCATTGGGATGTCGGAGCCGTGGGTATTTGAGAAGTTTGCAGACCGCCTCCTGGATGTGGTAAAGAGCGACGGGAGGGTTTACCGCTACTTCCACCTGCCCGTCCAGTCGGGTAGCGACCGGGTTCTGAGGGCGATGGGCCGGAGGTACACCGCTGACGAGTACCGGGAGCTTGTGAGGAAGATAAGGCGTGTCCTGGGTGAGGCTACGTTCATCGCGACTGACGTCATCGTGGGGTTCCCCGGCGAGGGGGAGGAGGATTTCTGGGCTACTGTGAAGCTCGTGGAGGAGCTCCAGTTTGACAAGGTGCACGTGGCGAGGTTCAGCCCCAGGCCATTCACGGAGGCGGCTGTGATGCCTAGACAGGTGCCGGACGCCGAGAAGAAGAGGCGTAGTAAGATGCTGTCGGAGCTGTCGCTGAGGGTGGCGCATCTCAGAAACGGCCTTAGGGTGGGGACCGGCGACGTGGTCCTAATCGACGAGGTTGACCACGGCCTCGTGGTGGGGAGGGCCGGCGACTACAGACAGGTGGTGGTAAAGAGGGGCAACTCGGCCGACGGCCTCATGGGCCGGTTTGTAAAGGTGCGTATTGCCGGCGCAGGTCCTATATATCTGTACGGCGAGGTTATAGAATAACCTGCTCCCAGGGGTACCTCTTGGAGTACTTCTGGCTTCTCAGCTCCTCAAGCCTGGCGAGCAACGCCTTGACGTCGCCCTCCGCAATTTTCCTGAACAGCGGCTTCACGTCGCCCAGGGGAGTCCCCGGCGTGGGAGGTCTGTAGGCCTCGTCCCACGTCATGAGGGTGGCTAGGCCCATCATCCTCCACATCTGCTCCGCGCTGTCCGGCACGACCGGGGCGAGGCCGAGGGCTAGGTACTTCAGCGACCAGTAGGCCCGGTGCATCACCGCGTTTGCCGCCTCCGGGTCCCTCTTGGCGAGGTCCCACGGCGCTCTGGAGTTTAGGTATTTGTTGCCCTCTCTGGCTATCTCCACCACTGTGTGGAGGGCGGTTTTAAGCTCAATGGCGTCGTAGTGGGCCTCCGCCTGTCTAAAGAGGCGGGTGGCCTTGTCGATGAACTCCTCGTCTTCATACGCCGGCTTGCCGGGGGGCGGCACGGCGCCGCCCATCCTGCTTTTTATGAAGCTAAGCACCCTGTTCACGTAGTTCCCCACGTCGTCGTTGAGGACTTTGTTGATCACCTCTAGGGCGGTGGACCAGGAGTAGTTGGTGTCTCTATTCTCCGGCCTTATGTAGACCAGCACGAAGCGCCAGTAGTCCACTGGGAGTAGCTGGAGGGCTTCGTCTATCCATATACCCCACCTCCTACTCTTGGAGAACTTGTCTCCCTCGTAGAGGAGGTATTCGGTGGAGGCGGTTGTGGTGGGCATGACGTAGCCCTCCCCATTGGCCATCAAGAGGGCGGGGAGTATAATTACGTGGAAGGGGACGTTGTCCTTCCCCACGAAGAAAACCACCTTGGTCTCTGGATCCAGCCAGAACTTTTTCCACCCCTCCTCACTCCCCGCGTTTTTGAAGTGCTCAATCACCGCAGATATATAGCCCAGCACAGCCTCGAACCAGACGTATATCGTCTTCCCCTCGGCGCCTGGGAAGGGGGCGGGTATGCCCCACTTGTTGTCTCTGGTGACTGCCCTCGGCCTTAGGCCCTCCTTCAGCATGGCTAGGGACATCTCCTTGGCGTTGGGCGGCAGGTGGGGGTTCTCCTCGACGTATTTCCTCACCCTGTCCTCCAGCTTCCGGAGGTCGAGGTACCAGTGCTTCGTGACTCTCCACTCCGGCTTCGACCCGCATATGGCGCACCTCGGCTCTACCAACTGCTTGGGGTCTAGCAGGCGGCCGCAGTTTTCGCACTGGTCGCCCCTCGCCCTCTCGTAGCCGCAGTATGGACACTTCCCAATTATAAACCTGTCTGGGAGGTATATCTTGTCCCGGGGGCAGTACGGCACCTCGTCTTCTCTGGTGAAGATGTAGCCGTTTTGGTACACCTTCATGTAGAACTCCTGGACGTATTTGATGTGGTTTTCTGAATGGGTGTGAGTGTAGAGGTCGAAGGATATGTTCCACCTCTTGAAGAGCTCCGCCACTATGGCGTGCATCTTCATGGCGTATTCCTGGGGGTCCACCCCCAGCTGTATTGCCTCCACCTCCACCGGGGTGCCGTGGACGTCGCTCCCCGAGACGAACACCACCTCGTGTCCTCTGAGCCTTAGATATCTGGCGTAGACGTCGGCCGACAGCACGGAGCCTATCATGTTGCCTAGGTGGGGCACGGTCTGGACGTAGGGCCACGCCGACCCGATCACGTATCTAGCCACGTTGTGTAAAACGGCGGTGTTTTTAAGCTCTCCCAACCACGGATCTCAGAGCTGTCTTGACGGCGGGCCAGACGCCGCCTTTTTCATACGCTTCTAACACAGCTGACCATTTAATTCTCAACACCAAGACTGTAAGCGCCGCCGTCAGCGCCACCAGAGCCAGAGTAGCCAGTATGCCGTTTCCGAACAACCCCTCAAGCATCCCAGTTAACAAGTCGGCCCAGAATACTAGCAACGTTGCAAGTACCATCTTGCCTGCGAACAGTGCCGTGAAGAAACGGCCCACGTGGTACCCCGCAGCGCCTAGCGGTATGTACAACACGTCGTCCGCCAGAGGCGACATGGCAAAGATAAAGACAGCCACGTCTATCCCCAGCTTCGAAATCTTCTCAAAAAGCCTCTTGGCGTACAAAAGCTCGTCCCGGGCCACCAGCTTCCCAATGCCGTAGCCGTATAGGAACACCACCAGCTTCCCCAGCGCCGCGCCCAGCGCAGTCGCCACAGCCGCCAGTAGCTGGCTGGCGGGGTCGCTGTGGCTTGCGACGTAGTATATGGTGGCGGCGTAGCCCGGCAACGGGGCAAAGGGAATTACGTGGGATATAAATACGGCTAGAAATACACCCAGCGGACCCAGGGCGTCCACGCCCCGCGTTGCTCACCTCCCAAATCTCCTCTGCCTGCGGGAGTACTCCTCCACCACGTATGCCAGGTCCTCCCTCTCCACCTCGGGCCAGAGCTTGTCGAGGAAGATGAGCTCTGAGTAGGCCGCTTGATAGAGGAGGAAGTTGCTCAGCCTCTTCTCGCCGCCGGTTCTCAACACGACGTCGGGCTCAGGGTTCGGCAAGTCCCTAGTGTCGAGGCAGTGGAAAAGCGCGTCTTCCGTTATCTCCGCCAGCTTCACCTCGCCGGTGAGTATCCTCTTGACGCAACGGACAATCTCGGCGCGTCCGCCGTAGCCCAGGGCGAAGGTGACGTGGTAGTTGGAGTAGTTCTTTGTGGCTGACTCCAGCTCCTCCATAAACTTCACCACTCTCCCCGGGAGGAGGGATCGGTCGCCTATGAAGCGGATTCTCACCTTGTTTTCATGGATTAGGGGGTCCTCCAACGTTTTTCTCAGCTCCTCCTCGAATATGCGGAATAGTATCTCCAGCTCCAGCCTGCTTCTCTGCAGATTTTCTGTGGAGAGGG
>NZ_JBMFKV010000077.1:0-9376 GCF_049971835.1 Pyrobaculum sp. | reverse complement strand
TTCTGGAGAGGTTGGGACTTTCGAAACTCGCCCATAGGTACCCCGCCCAGCTCAGCAGAGGTCAGCAACAGAGGGTGTCTATTGCGAGGGCGCTCGCGGCTGAGCCGCGGGTTCTGCTGTTCGACGAGCCTCTCACGGCTCTGGACATACCGCTGAGGGGGGAGGTTCTGCCCTACATCTACGAGGCGTCGAGGGGGCGCACTGTTCTGTACGTAACGCACGACTTCGAGGAGGCTACGTACATCGCGGAGAGAGTGGTCGTGCTTATGGAGGGGAGGGTGGCGGCCGACGGCGGCGCGGTGGAGCTTTTCGAAAATCCGCCGAATCCCAGAGTCGCCGAGTTCCTCGGCTACAGCAACAAACTGCCTAGTGGTTGCGGGGTCTTGTACTTCAGGCCGTGGGACGTGAAGCCCGGCGCCACTTACAGAGGCGTCGTCTTGGCCGTCTGGTACAGGGCTGGGCGGCATGAGGTGTTGGTAGACGTCGGGGGGAGCCGTGTGAGATTGATATGGCCAGAGAAGCCGCCCCTCGACGTAGTGGAGTTCGACGTGGTGAAGAGCCGCTGTTTTCCTGGCTAAATGGTAAAGGGCCTCGTCTTCACCAGTCTAGAAGCCGCTAGGGTGGCCAGTACTATGGTGGCTAGCAACGCCGAGTAGAAATGCCCTGTCTCTATGAGGTCGGGTGCCCTAGATGTGAGGAGCCGCACGGCGGCGGCGGACAGGGTCTCGGATCCCCCGGTTGTGAGAATCAGGGCAAGAGTTGTCTCGGATAGAGAAGAGGCGAGTGACATGAGCCACGTCTGCAGTACGGTGGGCCCCAATATCTCCGTAGCGATTCTAGTCACGCATTTAAACGGCCCGAGGTAGAGGACACAAGCCTCTCTTACGTCCTGCCGTATCTTCTCCCAAGCGGGTTTAATGAGAGAGTATGCTAGGGGCGTGATAACTAGCGTGTGCGCCGCGGCTAGTATAAGCGCCGTGCCGTACAGCGGCTGTGCTAGGTGGAAGAACCCCAGAGCAAAGAGACTCTTCGAGAGAGAGATAGCAACTATATATATAGCCACGGGGTGCCTCTCCCCCGCCGACTCCGCGACCAGGAAGGAGATCGCCGCCATAAGCGACGCGGTTGCAGAAAGGACCGCCACCAATACGCTTGTGGTCAAAGGCTGGACGAGCTCCCCCAGCCCCCTCGGCTGTGCAAGGGGCTGGAAGAGGTAGAAGCTCAAGATGACGTAGTACGCCAACACGGCGGCCGACGCCGCAAGCGCCACTGCGCCCACCCTCGGGGGCCTGGGGGCCTGTTCTGCAGAGGGCGGGGCAGGTAGCTTAAAAAATGGAATTGCCAAAGCCAGCGAAACGGCTAGGGTGAGAAGTACTGTTGTGGAGACTAGGTTCGACGACGCGAAAGAGGTGGCGTAGATGTAGACCAGGAGCTCCAGGGTGGGGTAGCGGCCTCCGAGGAGGAGCGGCGTGGTAAAACTCAGAAAGCTAAATACAAAGACGGTGTAGAAGGAGTAGAGAACTGCGGGCCTTAGCTCATACATGAAAATTCTCAGCCTGGCGGCGGCCCTCCTTGCGTATAGATCTACGGCGTCGAGGAGATCCGCCGGTATAGACCGCGCGTTTGCCTCCAGCAACAAGGCGGCGTAGGGGGCGTAGTAAACCCCATGCGCCAGCACCACGCCCCAGGGGCTGTACATAACATCTCCGTGAAGCCTAATCAAGGCGTCTACGGTGGAGAGGGCCGGGGCGAAGAAAGGCAAAAGCGCCACGGCCCTCGCCCAGGGCAGGCGTAGGTAGGCGGGTAGCAGGGCAAAGCCTCCCGCCAGCGACAGCGCCGCCGAGAGAAGCGCCTGCGCCACCGTAAATCCGAATACCCACAGCGTGTAGCTGTCCACGGCAAGGGCCACGCCGTAGTTGGCGAGGAGAAGGGCGTAGGGCGTCGTGTAGGCAATTAGGAAAAAAAGAGGCGGAAGTAGATACGGCCTCACCCAGTGGCGATTTCTCTCTGCCACCTCAGCCTCCACTCGTCGGCTTTTGAGCCGAGGGCCGGGTTGTAAACCACCACCGACTTGGGTTGCGGCAGGCCGATGTTGTTCTTAACTACGGCGTCGGGCCTGACGGGCAACATGTAGTTATAGGGATCAACCAAGTCCTGCCCCTCTTTACTCAAGGCAAATTTCACAAACTCCACGGCGAGCTCTCTATTCCTCGCGTTTTTAAGCACAGCAACCCCCTCTCTGTACAAAAAGGCGCTGTACGTCGAGGCCTTCATATGGGGCGTCCCGGGGTCAATGGCGTGGCTGAACCACGACAGAGCCACCAATACGTCGCCCCTCTTCAACGCGTTTCTAAGCGGTGTAAAGCCGCTTGGGTACCCCACCTTAGATATCTGGCCCGCCAGCTTTTTCAAGTAGGCCCAGCCCTCATCCTCGCCCTTTACAGACATCACCCAAGACAAGACCGCTAGACCAGTGCCGGACTGCACCGGGTTTGGGTATGTCACGAGGCCTCTGTACTCGGGCTTCAGCAAGTCGTCGAGGGTCTCCGGCGGCTTTATCCCCAGCCTCTCCAGCGCCGTGGCGTTGTACACAATCCCTATGTAGGACTTGTCAAGCGGGTAGACGCAGTGGTGGGGGTCCCAAAACTCCTCCCGGGGCACCCCCTCCACCTTGAGATCTGGGCAGTACAACACCCCTTTTTCCACCAGCACTGTGTAGTAGAACTCGGGAATACCGATCGCCACGTCCCAAGGCGGGTTGTCCCTATTCCTCACCAACTCGTTCACCATCTCCACGGCCCCGCCCAGCGGCACAAACGTGGCGTTTACCCCGTACTTCTCGCTAAACTTCTTCGCCAGCGCCACCCCCAGATCTCGGATGCCAGCCGGCCCCACGATGACCAGTTTCTTCGCCGTGGTCTGCTGAAAGGCTGTGAAGGCCAGGTACACAGCCACGACGGCGGCGACGATGGCCAAAACCGCCAATATGGTTCTTATAGACATGCCACTGTAGACTTATAGATTTTAAAAAATTAATCTCTAAGCAGATTGATGCATATGATGAAACGGCCGTGACACGAAAAGTGAAGAGGTGTTTCTAAACTGACTAGAAGACTTCTACGAAGTCGGTGGGCTTTGGAATCTCCTCCTTGAGCCCCTTCTTCTTTCTAATCTGCTTGACGAAATCGGCGAGCATCGACTCTGGGTAGGGGGCCCAGCGGGCGAACTGCATTGACCAGAAGATCTTACCGGCGGCGGCGGCGCGGAGCTCGTCGCTGATGGTAAAGGACTCGAGCACCGGCAACTCAGCCCTTAGAAACGCCATGTACTCCTGCTGGGTCATGTCTAGGATTTTGCCTCTGTGTTTGTTGAGCACAGACGTCACAGCTCCTATGTAGTCAGGCGCCACCTTGATGTCGAGCCTCATCAAAGGCTCTAGCAACGTCGGCCTCGCCGAGAGCACCGCCGCGAATATGGCGTTTTTTGTGGCTGGCATTATCTGGGCGGGTCCGCGGTGGGCGGGGTCCTCGTGGACCACGGCGTCTACGAGCACCACCTTGACGCCCCTCATGGGCTCCTGGGCCAGGGGGCCGGCCTCCACCGCCCACCTAAAGCCCTGGACGATGTAGTCCCTAATCTCGCGGAGGTACTGGATGCCCGATGTCTTGTCCACGATGACGTTGAAGTACCTGTCGTCGATTGCCCATATGCCCCTCGCCTCGTCGGTGTCCCAGCCGGCCTTCTCCCTCAAGATCTTGGCCCTCTCCCTGGGATCCTGCTCCTCCGTAATCTCCTTCGTGGCTATCAGCTCGATGGTCGTCTCGTCGAGGGGCTCCACGTAGAAGTAGAGGCGGTTGTGCTTATTTGGCGACTTGCCCTCCCACACCTGGGACCTCTCCCTTACGGTCTCTCTGAAGCGTATGAGCGGCGGCGACACAGTGAACTCGGTCTTCGTCCTCTCCTTGAGGAGCCACGTGGCGATTTCGAGGTGGAGCGTGCCGACGCCGGAGAGCAGTATCTGGCCAGTCTCCTGGTCGATCTTTAGGTCGAGGGTTGGGTCCTCTATGACTAGGTCTTTCAACGCCTCCACCAGCCTCGCCAGCTCCGCCGGGTTCTTCGGCTCTATTGCGACGGTCACCACAGGCTCTGAGATGTACCTCATCTTTTCAAACGGCGGGATTTCGCTCAGCTTCGGATCCACCAGGGTGTCGCCCGCCCTAGCCTCGTCGACTCCCATCAACGCCACGATGTTGCCCGCCGGCATGTAGGGCACTATAATCCTCGAGGGGCCCATGTAGATGTAGGTCTGCAGAACCTTCTTCTTCATCTTCCTGCCGATGATGTATATCTCGTCTCCCTCCCTGATTGTGCCCGAGAAGACGCGGCCGGTTGCTATAAGCCCGGCATGCGGATCCTTATTAATCTTCGAAACTGCGATGACGGTGGGGCCGTTGGGATCAGCCTCGAGTAGGGCCTTGCCCACCTCACTGTTCAGCTCCCCGCGCCACAGCCTTGGGATTCTGTACTTCTGCGCCACGTTGGGCGGCGGTATGTGTTCAATAATCATCGAGAGGATTGTCTTGTACAGGGGGAACTCCTCCGCCAGCTTATCCACGTACCCCTTCTCGTAGGCGTCTACAATATTGCTGAACTTCATCCCGGCTTTCTGCGCCATTGGTATCGTAATGCCCCACTTGTGGAGGGCGGAGCCCAGCGCCATCTGGCCCTTGCCCGGGTCAATCTTCCACTTGTCTTTAAACTCCGGCGGGGCGAACATGTCTATCAACGCGTTGAAGTCCTTCACAATGGTGAGAATCCTCTGCTGGATCTCCTGCGGCGACAGCCTCAGCTCCTTTATCAAGCGGTCGATTTTATTTATGAAGAGGACCGGCCTGACGTACTCCTCCAGCGCCTGCCTCACCACAGTCTCCGTCTGCGTCATGACGCCCTCGACGGCGTCCACCACCACGAGGCCCCCGTCCATAACCCTCAGCGATCTCGTGACGTGCCCTGTGAAGTCCACGTGGCCCGGGGTGTCGACGAAGTTAATTAGATAGGGCTTCCCCCCGTACTCGAAGTACAGCGAAATATTCGCAGCCTTCACAGTCATCTGCCGCAACTGCTCAATCGGGACATAGTCCATAGCCAGGGCCTTACCCGCCACCTTAGGCGACAGGAGACCCGCGCCCATTAGAAGCGAATCCGACGTAGTGGTCTTGCCGTGGTCCACGTGCGCCAGTGTGCCGGCGTTTCGTATCTGCGCCGGGTTCTTGGCAATTGCCAGAATTTCGTCAAGTTGCTTCTCCACTACCCTTACCGCCGACGACATCGCCCAGCCTCACTCACATATTTATATTCTTTTCCCCTACCAAGCCCCTAGCGGAGCCCGCCGCACTCAGCCTCTGCTAGCCGCGGCCGGTAATCCGCGGAGGGTCCGAGCCACGCAACCACGCCGTTTTCCATCTGAAGGACGTAGTGGCAACACTTAAGAACGTCGCCGTGGTGTGTGGACACCACCACGAGCCTCCCCCTAGACAAGCCGCGGAGGACCTCCATGACCTTCCCCCGCCAGTCCCCGTGGAGGTTGGAGAGGGGCTCGTCTAGCAGGAGCAGATCGGCCTCGGAGGCCAGCGCCGCCGCTATCACAAGCCTCTGCCTCTGCCCCCCGCTGAGGGTTGAGACCCTCCTCTTCAGCAGATCGGCCGCCTCCAGCAACTCCGCGTACGTAGCCGCCTTCTCCACGTCTTCCCGGCCCACCGGCCGCCTGCCGAACCTCGTCCTCCCCGCCAGCACCACGTCTAGGCCTGTGGCCTCCGGCGGCGTGTAGAAATCCCCCACGTACACCCTGGAGGACACGCCCACGTACTCCACACGGCCCGAGTCGGGCTTCAAGAGGCCCGCCAGTATTTTCATGAGGGTGGTCTTGCCCGAGCCGTTCGGCCCGACGACGCAGGTCACCCCCTCCTCTACACGGCCCTTGGCGGCTAGCTGGAAGTCTCCCAGCCTCTTCACTACGTTAAACTCCACGTACATAACGCCAGAAGAGGGCCACTGCGAAGGGCACGCCCACCAGCGACATGACGACGCTGGACGGTACGTCTCTAGGGAGCAGGGCCCTGGTCACGGCGTCGGCTAGAAGCGCCAGCGCGATGCCCGAGGCCACCGCGGGCGTGACAAGCTTATCAAACCTGTGGCTACCAGCAGACCACCTAGCTATGTGCGGAGCCATTAAGCCGATGAAACCCACGGGCCCGACAGAGGCCACGGCTAGGCCGGTGGCCGCGGCCGCGAGCGCCGTGATCAGAACATTCACCCTCCTCACCGGGACTCCGAGGCCGGCCGCCGCCTCCTCGCCGTGGGCGTAGGCGGCGATCCACCTGGAGTACCTCCAGGCAACGGCCACGACAGGCACGAGCGCCAGCGCCAGCGCGTACCCCACAGCGCCCGGGGGGTAGGCGGCGAAGGAGCCCTGCATAGCCAAGTAGACGTAGCCCAGCTCCTCCGGCGGCAGAAGCATCAAGAGGAGCTGAAGCACCGCACTCGTGAGAAAAGCCGTCATAACCCCCGCAATCAGCACGGCGTATAGAGACGCCCGTGTGGAGAGGGTAAGCAACAACAGCGAGGCGGCGGCCGCGCCGGCCAGCGCGCCTCCGAGGTAGCCCACGTACTGCATATGGAAAAACCTCCACGCTAGATACGACAAGAGGGCGGTCAGCGCCGATACCCCGCTCACGCCGAGGACGTAGGGATCGGCCAGGGGGTTCCTCAAGGCGGTCTGGAGCAACAAACCAGCCAGCGAAAGCGCGGCGCCGGCGAGCACTGCGCCGAGGACTCTCGGCACCCTAACCGCCTCGATAACCCCCCAGTCGAGGCCCGCGGGCCCCCAGAGTAGGTTAAAAAAGAGGAGCAACGCCGCCGATATGTAGAGTACAGACCTCACCTCAACTGGCGAAAGAGAGTGAAGTTGCCCGGCGGCGCCACCTCCGGGTGTATAATCCAAATGAGCTCCTCCAGCACCTTCTCCGGGTAGGCGTTTGCCAGCTGGTAGTACGCCGGGCTGTAGGCGTAGACTCTGCCTGTGATAACCGGCCTCAGCTCCTTCAGCCTAGGCTCGATCTTCAGGAGGTCCTCCACCCTGTCGACGCCGTAGCCGCTCCACACCAACACATCTACGTCGTTCTTATGCTTGAGGACAACCTCCATGTCCACCCTGCTGTAGTTGGCGTAGGCGTACCTCCCCCCGGCGAGCCTAATCAAATCCCTCACGCCGGGGCCCGCCGGGTAGAGCACGCCGCCGTATATGATAAACCATGCCACCCTCGGCCTGTCGAGATCTGCGACAAGCGACGCGAGGCTCCTCCACTTAGATTCAACGCCGTTGAAAACCCTCACCCCCACCCAGGTTAGGTTGTAGAACGGCGCGATGAACTTAATCCACTCAGCCCTACCCAGCGCCTCAGCCTCCTGGAACTCGTTCACCACGACGTAGGGAATGCCCAGCTGATCCAGCTTCTTAACCACGCTCTCCGTGCCGTAGGGACCGGGGTAGAAGTATACAAACACCACGTCTGGCCTGAGCTTCGCAATAGCCTCATAGTTGGGGGAGTAGGCCGGCCCCACGTCGGCGATGGAGCTGTTGCCCAGCATGTCAGCCACCTCCTTCAGATGCCACGTGTACTCCCTCCCCCACATAATACCGGCGATGCTCCTCAAAACCCCCACCTCGCCGCTCTCCTTATACAGCCTGTAGGCCAAGGCAACATGTGTCGAGGACATGTAGACAGCCCTCTCCACCGGGTACCTCACCACCACAGCCGGCTTGTACTTAGCCACGTAGTACGCGGCGAGGTCCTGCTGCATCCCCCTCGGCACCAGCAGGATCCTCCGCCCCATGGCGTCTGTGAGGATGTAGACGTCGCCGTCGTAGGCCACGCTGAACAGCCTCGCGTAGCGCACCTCCACCGCGCCCACCGGCGCCGACGCCACGCGTTGATACATCTTCACCTCCCTCAGCAAGTCGTCGACTGTCTTGTTCAAAGCCGCTAACTGCCTGTCCCTAGCCGCAAGCGACGACCTTAAGAGCTCCACCTCGGCCCTCAATGCCTTGAGGCCGCTCCCTATGTCGTCAAGCCTATTCTGGAGATTTGACAATCCAGAATTTACACTCCCCAGAGAGCTGTTTAAACTGCCTAGAGCTGTGAGGGACGCCGCCAGCGCGGCCGCCGCAAGCGCTATGGCCACCGCCAGCGTTATGTAAAGTATTTTTTGAGACGCACTCATAAGTTGGAGAAAACACCATTATAAATATTTTTCGGGGACTACGGCCGCCTCGGCCTCCCCCAGCACCGCCCCCTCAAGCCACGCCGTCCCCCGCTCAGCCGCCTTTCTAAATACCTCCTCAAGCCGCCTAACGTCGCCCCCCTTGATGTGGTACTCCGCCAGCGTCATCGCCCTGTTGAGAGGACTCCTCCAGCTCACCCTCCAGAGGTAGTCGAAATACCTCAGCCTGTACGGCGGGGGCTCCCTCGGCTTAAGAGCAGAAGCCACGGCTTTCCGCGCCTCCTCCAGCCCCCGCGCCGACTCCACCGCCACCAAGAGAAAAGCCACGTCGCCAGCCACGTCGAAGTCTACGTAGTAGGAGTAGGCCACGCCGGGGTTCCTCACCACGTTAAACAGAATGGATTTTGTCCCCGCCTCTAGGTGGAAGGCGGCTCCGTGGAGCAGGGCGTAGGCCTCGGCCTGGCTCTCCACAGCTATACGCAATGCCGAGGCGTAGTACACGCCGTCCACCTCCCTCTCCTCCACAACCCTCCCGGGGCCTGCCCCCGCGGTGGGCACGCCGCGCGCGGGCGCCTCTCCCTCAAGCTTTGAAAACAGCCTCCTCGCCGCCTCCACCGCCTCGCCCCCCACGCCGCCTGACAGCACCACCACCGTGTTGCCCGCCGTCAGCCACCTACGCTTGTGTTCAAGCAGGTCGGGCAGGGTAAGCGCCTCCACAGTCTCCGGGTAGCCGCCGACGGGGGCGCCCCAGTCGCTGTCGCCGAAAAGCGCCCTAAGCGCCAGCTCCCCCACCCTCTCAGAGGGGTCCTCCCTCGTCTGCCTAAGCTCCGACAGCACGGCGGCCCTCTCCCTCTCCAAATCCTCCTCGGCGTACCGCTCATTTGTGTACAGCCTATAGGCCAGCTCCACCAGGCCCGCCGCCGACTCCGAAATCCCCTCGAGTGTAACCATAAGCGAGTCCCGCTGGGTGTATGCGTTGTTGCCGCCCCCCAGCCGCTCGACAGCCTCATCCACGTCGAAACCCGGCACTCTAAACAACATATGCTCCAGGAGGTGCGTCACCCCCCTCTTACCCCCCTCCTCATACAGCGACCCC
>NZ_JBMFKV010000076.1:0-9433 GCF_049971835.1 Pyrobaculum sp. | reverse complement strand
CCTCGTGGCGAGGGCTGTCGAGGACCTCCTGAGGGAGAGAGGCGTGGATTGCCGCATACGGGTAAACGTGACCCTGCCAACAGCCGGCTACAAGGAGGTGGACATATTCTGTCCAAGCCCCCTCGTCGTCGGCGAAGTCACCACAGCGGTGAAAAACATCAAAGAGGCGGAGGACGCGCTGGAGCAACTGAGGCGCTCGGTAGAAGCCGCGGAGAGGTTCACCGGCGCCACGACACAGCTCAAAGTACTGGCCGTGGGATCCGCGCCGAGGGAAGTAGCGGAATACCTACGGAAAAAGGCCGAAGAGGAGGGCATACACCTCATACTGGGAAGAGAATACTAGAGACACCCACAGACATATACATACACCGCCGGAGACCTGCACTAGACCGGGTGATAGGCAGAGGCCCCAGCGCTGATCACACGACGGCTCACCCACTACCGCGGATCTACCCCGAGGCTCCTTCAAACACAGCGACGGGATACCTCGCGGTGTAGTCAACACGCGATCCAGCGGGCCGCGGAAAATTGAAACACATCTGCGTCGGCCAACAGACCCCCATCAGCAGACATAGAAAACGCACAGAGCCCCCCAGAAACGGCCCCCCGCGGTTCAACGGCGCCGGGGGCTCTGCAAGCACGGTATGCTAAACACGCAACAGATCCGTCAACGCGCAACGGCGCAGTGCTCAAACATATATGTCGAAAGGAGGCGTCGCATCAGCATATCTAGCCCGCCGCCTCTGCAACTAATACGCGATCGGCACCAGACAACTGGCCGAGCGCCACGCATACGGAGCAAGTTGGGATCACTTGGCCGCGGCTGTATATACTACATCGGTGAGGTGGAGATGAAGGAAAACAAGCGATTTATATTCGGCCGGCACCCGCGGCCCCGCAACCGCCTCATCCCCGAGCCGCACCGCGACGACGCGGGGCGGAGAAATGCTAAAATTGGCGTGGCGATGCAAGCGTGTGAAGGACTCCTACACCTCCCGCATAGACGAGACATTCAGAGAGATAAGGAGAATCCTCACCGAGATACTAGAGGAGGTCAGCGGCTTTAAGTACCGCGCCGCGAGGGAGGTAGAAGAGCTTCTGGAAAAGCGGGGAGTGCACTGCGACATATGGCTAGACGTACGGTTGCCGGCCGACGGCCTCGTGAAGATAGACCTCTACTGCCCCCAGCCCCTCGTAGTCGGCAAAGTGGCTGTCTCCCTAATAGACACAGAAGAGGTAGAAGAAGCCCTCACACAGCTACGGAAACTAGCCGAAGCCGCCGAGAAGTCCAGGAAAGCCAAAACATACCTAGCGGTGCTAGCCGTGGAATTCGCGCCGAGGGACGTCGCCCAGTACCTCAGAAAGAGGGCAGAGGAGGAAGGCATACACCTCATACTGGGGAGGGAATACTAGCCAAGCCGCAACGACGAGATGAGCACAGATACGCGACCGCCCCGGACAGAGATAGCCAGCCGTGAGGAATCCACACCGGAGGAGCGCACCAGATCCTCAGGCGAGCTTTACATAAATTCGGCGAGGTCACATGCCGTTGATTTATACTAGCCGCACTTCCCGAGACGTAGCGCGAGCCGAGGACTGGAGGGACCCGGGAGACGACGCCCCGTGCATAATAAAGACGCGGTCTGGGTGAGCCGCCTCAAGGCGGCGCATCTACACACTTTGCTGTTTGTGCGCTACACCACAAAATATTTAAGGAGAGGTATTCATCCGCTCATGGCAACCAAACTAAAAGGAATGACAAGCCTCGAAATCGCGATAATAGTAGCAATAGTGCTGATAATAGCGGTAGCAGTCGGCTGGTACCTATACACCACATTCGTAGCCTCCACCACAGGCCAGCCAAGGCTAAACGTAGTCTCTGCAGAGCTATACACTAACGGCACATTAAGACTCGTCTTGGTAAACCCAGGTCCAGTGGACGTTCAGCTAAGCACTATTGAAGTAGGGGGACAGGTGGCTACAACTACACAAAAAATCACTGTAGGTCAACAAGCTACGGTAAAAGTTACAATTAGCGGCACTTGGACGCCTGGCACGATGGTGCCTGGCCGCGTTATACTAAGCGGCGGCCAGAGCTTCCCGTTCAACGCGCTGGTCAAGCCGTAAGCTCGCTAAATCACCAACCCCCTTTTTTCCTATGTCTTCTCTTGAGGTGGCTTTTCTACTGGGGGTGGTTCTTCTCCTCGCGGTACTGGTTGGGTGGTGGCTCTCTTCGACTTTTTCCGCGGGGGTTAGGGAGTTTGCGCAGGTGTACCCCGTCTCTGCCTACGTGGACTCCAGAGGCGACTTCTTGATTTGCGTGCTCAACGCTGGCCCCCATGAGTTCTATGGGAGGTGGGTTGTGTCTGTAAAGTCTGGGAAGTCTGTCGACATATCTCTAAACGTCCCGGTGGGCAAAGTGGTGGGGGTTAGGGGCTCCCTGGGGGAGTCCTTCACGCCAGGCACCACCCCGGCGCTGATCCTCACGACGGGCGGCGGGAGTAGCTACATCCTCTACCCCATTGTAGTGCCAGATGTGGGGGTGGTTAACTGCTAAAGGGGGGGCGTGGGCGCGACGCGCTTGGGGTTCTTATAGTGGTGACGCTTTTCGTAGTTGCTTCTTTTTCCACCGGCTTCGCCTTTCTAGACGAGGAGATCTACATCAAGGCTGGTTGGAGCAGGTGGCTGGGGTGCCGCCCGCGCTTTCCTCAAATCCAGAGCATCCACCTCTCGCAAAATATCTAATAGGCTTGTCGCCTAGGCTTGCGCCGCTCGTAGCTGGGGTGGCTACAGTGTTTCTGGCAGGTTGGCTGGGGCGGCTACTCGGGAGATCTTTCTGGCTGGTTTCCTGAGTTTGGCTACTGACATTGTGTTTACAACCACCTCTCGCTTTGCTATGCTCGACGTTTTCGTGGCTCTGTTTTCGGTGTCTGCGGTTATTTCGTACCACCTGGGGAGGAGGTGGCTGTCGGGGGTGCTGTGGGGGGCGGCGCTTGCCTCTAAATTCACGGCGGCCTTCCCCCTGGCCGGGTTTGTTTTCTATGTTCTGCTGAGGGATAGGAGGTCGCTGGTGCCGATTACAGTCGGCGCGGCGCTGGCCTTTCTGGCCGCCCACGCCGTTGACCTGGCTCAGGGCCTGTTTCTGTACCATCTGCAGTTTTATTGGTGGCTTGTGTCTTTTCATAGTCGCAAAAATCCGTTCTTGGGGTGGCTTACCTTTTTCACGGGGGCGCCTTGGTATGTGCACTACACCAAGTTTCTATACAACGGCACGGAGGTCGTGACGGCTGTGTCCAGGCCGGGGGTTTACGACGTGTTGGAGTACCAGATCCACATATCGGCGGCGCCGTGGCTCGGCCATGTGGTTTGGCGTGCGGTTCCGATAGAGCTGGCTATGAGGCCTTCGCTGGCGCTGGAGACGCTGTTGGCGGCGTCGTCCGTATTTGTGGCTCAGTCGGGCTGGTTCTACTGGTACTTCGCCGCTGTGGCGCCCTTCTTCCACCTCTTCACCCGCCGCATCTACGTCTTGGCGCAACTCATCTTCATAGCTTTATTGTATCTAGGCGTGCCGCCTGTGTTAACCTGGGTTTTGGGGCCTTTCAGGACAGGTTGGTGAAAGTAGCTAGACCGCGCAGGTGGACGCATATCTAACACCGCGTGGAGCTTACACGTAGCGTTTCTGTGGATGCTTATTTATGGATGGAGGGTATGCGGGGTGCGGAATGCAGTTCGTAACCTGTCTGGACCTGTGTCTAAGCCTTTCGAAAACTTATCCTGGAACGAGCTACTCCGTAATGTGGCTAGTTTCCCGCACCGGTTTGCCGAGGCTGTGTGGATCTTTGTAGGTCAGTGTTTTCACCGTAAAGTATATAAGTTAAGCCCTTTTGCGAATTGCATGAGATTGGTGGTGTTGTCGCTGGCGCTTGCCGTTGTGGCGCTGGCAAACATCTTGCCTACCGAGTCTCTCGACACGTTTTACTGGGCTAGACCTGATTCTGTTAAGATAGTGGGACTTGATGGGAGGGAGCTGTGGAGCCAAAGCGCTATTTACCCCCTCATAGCCACCGACCGGGCTGGCAGATGTCTCGCAGTAGCTAACCGCCTCTACATATATGAAGTCATTGTACATAGGGAATCTGTCAGGTTGAGTTTTTGGGTAGAGATAGAGCTTGCACCTGAGATAGTAGAGGCGCTGGCTCAGTACGGCGCGAGGGTTCCGCAGAGGATACCGGTGTTGCTGAACCTTACTCTGCCTCTGCCTCCTATTGTGTTAGCCGCCGTGCACAAGACTACTATTGTATCTCTGCACACGCCCTACGGCTACCCCCTCTGGGCGGTGAGCCTGGGGCCGCGCGCCAACGTCACTGCGGTGGCCACCAACTGTGAGTATGTAGTCGCGGCGACTGTATTCGGCGAGGTTTACGTACTGCGCGACGGCAGAGTCATAGATAGATTTCTCATAGATCCCGGGGGGTTGTTGCGCCGAGAGAGCATGGCGAGGCCGCCCCTGGATCCTCCAGTTACGTCTCTGACGATTTACAACTATACTGTTTACGTGGGGACCTCCACCGGCGAGATCTACCGTTTTAGGCTCCCCACGGAGATCGAGCTGAGGACCGGCCGCTACAGCCCCGGCTTGACTAGGCTCGGCGCCTGCGGCGGCGCCGTGTACGGCCTATACGTCGACGCCGCGGGGGACCCCGTGGCCTTGTGTTTTGTCAAGAGGGAGAGGCCCTACGTGGCGGTGTACCCATACGGCCTGCTCCTCGCAGATCCCGTTCTAGTCACGTACGGCATAGACACGCCGAGGTTTGCCTCGGCGATGAGTCAAGACGGGCGCTGGCTCTACGTGGCGCTTGGAAATGAGATCGTGGGGATTAGGGACGGCCGCGTCTCGTGGCGCACCTCCATGCCTGCGAAGCCCAGCGCGGTTGCGGCTTCGTGGAACGGCTCTGTGGTGGCTGTCGGCACGCAGGCCGGCCACCTATACCTCTTTAAAGACGGCCTGCCTGTGGTGAGGACCGACCCTATTACGACCCAGCTCTTGTTGAGAGCTGTCGGGGGGAACGCCACTGGCAACGTGACTCAGCCGGGGAGTTTCAATATCAAGCCGGTGACTTCCGTCGCCGTTTCTTTCGACGGGCAGGTGGTGGCGGCTGAGTACTGGGACACCACTTACGTCCTGTACACGGCTAGGTTGCCCTACAGAGTCGAGGCGCCTGACGACTGCCTACCCCTCGAAATGGCTGTGTACGTGCCTGGGACGAATATAGCCTATATCTACACGCTGGAGAAAAGCGGCGTGCTCTACGTGCCCTATGGCAGAGTAGAGCTGACCCCTCTATATAGATACATGGGCGGCGTCAGGTGCAAGCCGGAGCGCAACTTCACGCTTACGATATACGGCGACGTGGTGGAGCCGCTTGTGCTGAGGTATGTAAAAGAGTTTAGAGTGTACAAGTGGCCTCCGGGCGCGGTGAAGGGGCCCGACTGGGCGTCTGGACCTACATCTTTCACGGCCAACGTATCTCTCCCGGTGCAGGCTAGGGTTGAGGTGGAGGCGCTCCCAAGCCTCGCGGACAGGTTGCAGAGGTTGCAAGCTCTGGCGGCTGGCATGGCTAGGGCGCTTTTCGACGGGTGGGAGGTCGACGGGAGGCCCGCAGGCGTCGGCTTTCCGTTGTTGTCGGTAAATGTGGATAAGCCTACTACGATAAGAGCTGTCTACAGGTTGGAGGCGCCGGCGACCGTTTCAGAGGGTGTGTACGGCATCAACCTCATCGACGTCGTGGTGTATGACCTCGCTGGCAACGTGGTTGGGTTTGGCAGAACGCCTAGATTCAGCGCGTATCCCGTGGTGGCTGTGTTGCGCTACAAGCCGTCTTTCCTAGTCGCCGCGGGGCCCGGGGCCACAGTCAACGGGACTAGTAGGCTCTGGGCCACATACGGCTCAACTGTGGTCGCATCAGCGACGCAGGTGGTGGAGTACCGCAACAAGACGCGTGCTGTGTTCAGCTACTGGGCTGAGACAGAGGAGCGGGAGCCTACTATAGTGGCGACGGTCACGGGTCCTCTGAATAGAACGCCTGTGTATGTAAGGCAGTACCTAGTCTACGCGGCGCCTCCTGCACGCATCGAGGGGGTTGAGGGCAACGTCACGTGGGTAGATAGAGGCAGGTCTATAAGAGTGGTGGCCCCCCAAGTCATCAGGGAGGAGGCCGGCGTGAGGACTGTGTTTAAAAACTGGGTTATAAACGGCGTTCCTAACGCCACTCTCACATCGCCTGTGCAGTCCTTTGTAGTGGAAAGACCGCTTAACATTACATTTGACGTAAAGAGGCAGTTTCTCGTGACGTTTAGCACTGCCTACGGATCAGTCGTACCCCAGACCTGGGCCGACGAGGGAGCCGCCGTGGCCGTTGTCCCCACCCCGATGGACGTGTGGTCTCCGCCTCCGATACACTGGGTCTTCAAGGGCTGGAGGGATGTGGCGACGGGCGTGGTCTACAACTACCCACAGATGCCTGTCGCATACGGCCCCGCCCACTACGAGGCCGTGTGGGCGCTTGACCCAGTTCCTCTGCTGGTTATCGCCGGTGCCGTTGCTGGCGCGGTGTTCCTAGTGTGGTTCTTAAGGCGCAGGAAGCTGGCGAGGCTGATGGCAGAGGTGGCTGAATGAGAACGCCTAGATCTACGTGGCATCTGGCGCTTCGAGACGTCATTAGGCTGGCCTATTGAGGGAGGGGGATCTCTGCGTGGCAATTGTGTCTGGTTTGTGGTTGAATTGTAGAAAGGATGTGACACCACAAAATATTTAACTTGGTAGACGATAGAGGGCGTGGCTTGGGAGGCAATTGAAGTCGCAACGGTGGCGGGGGTTTTGCTGGGTTTCGTGTTGTTTGTCTACTCCTACCTCTTTCCTTTTTACGGGCCTACTCAGTACAAGCCTTCTGACCAGCCTCAGCTGGTGAACGCGGCGCAGCAGGCGCTGGACCGGGTGGTGTTTATAAATAGCCCCACCGCGGCTAGGTCTGGCTCGGGGTGGTCTATCGTCGACCTTGCCCTATCTGCCCCGGCGCCTCTATACCAGCCGCAGATCGACGTGTCTAAGCTGGCTTCTCTACAGCAGGGAGCCAGCGGGGCGGCTTGCTACATACAACAGAAGGCGCTGGTGGACGCCACGGGGATTTCCAGCGCCGTGTTGACCGGCTACGGGGTGCTGAAGCCGGCGGCCCCCTCCGCCTCTTTTGACTACGTCAGAATTTTGAAAAACTTCTTTGGGGGTGACTGGGACAGGTACGACTTCACGCTGGTGATTTCCCCCCTTGTAAACCTCACCGTATGTCCCAACGTGGTGGTTCAGACCCCGGCGGGCGACGTTGCCATATACAGGAAGGACCCCATGTGCCAAGGCGTGGGCCAGGGGGTGTGGGTTAGGTCCACGGCCGGGGGGCGGGTGGTGGCTACGGCCATTAGGTGCGAGGTGGGGGCCGGCTGCGCGCTGTCTAGCTACGACTTGAGGCTGTCTAGGTCCGGGCAGTGGTGGGAGGCCCAGATACCCATGCCGGTGACCATGTTCAACGGTCTGGGGGACACCGCGGGGCTGGTCGTCATCGCCCAGAAGGTGGACTACCCAAGGGCTATGGACTACTACGTCTTCAACACTACGTCCCGGTCTCTGGTCTACGGCATGTACGGCACAGACGGGATGCTGTGGTTTATGCACGACGCCACTGTGAGTTGCGGGTCTGGAAACATCCCTGCCCTCGGTATAAGGAGTGTCGACGTCTTCACCGGCGCCGGGTTCCAGAACCTCGCCAGCGATGTGACGCTCGACCCAGGGGTAGGTGTGGGGGCAGTCAAGGTGGACTACTGCGGGTCGTGTACCTCGAACTCGAGGTGCGCGGCCTGCTGGGTGGAGCCGCCTCCGGGGGCCTTGTTCGCGGTGGTGTGGGCCGAGAGGAACAGCCAGGGCGGATCCGCTCCGCGGTCTGTCATTGTGGTTGTCCCGCTGATGCCCACGCCTCCCCAGGCGGTGATTAGGATAGATACGTGGCTTAGGTGGACGCCTAACGAGCCTAGGCTTCAGAGCGCCGTGGCGACTAGGGTGGTGGAGTCTCAGTCGGCGACGTATCTCCTAAAGCTTGTGTTGTATAGGAGGCCGTGAAGTGGGTGGTCGAGCTGGGCCTCTCCGCCCTGGTCCTCGGCTTCGTGTTTTATGTATTGTCCGCCGCGCTCCCCTCGCCAGCGTACATAGCGTCGGAGAGGGAGGTGACCGCCAACGCCTACTTCACCCTCCTGAGGCTCGCCAGCGATCCGGCGTTTATGACGTCGGTGGAGAAGGCCGTCTGTGGAGATAGTTCTGTGAACTTGAGGGATGTTCTAGACGCCGCGATTCCGGGGCACTACGTATACAACTTCACCGTGTATCTAGACGACGTGAGGCCGCCGACGTGCCGCGTCTGCGCCGACTGGAGCACGAAGCTTGTAAGCGTGGCGAGGCCGAGCGGCGCCGGCACGGGGGGTGTCGGTGTGGCTGTGGTGTCGGCTCTGCTGAGCGACGGCACCAGGGTGAGGATGGAGCTCTCGCTGGCGAGGCCATGAGGGGCCAGCTGATTCTCCTAACCGCAGTCGCCATAGCCCTCGCGGTGGCCATCGTGGTGGTGGCCCAGTGGGCCGTGCAGGCGGGGCAGATGGCGGCCTCCGCCCGGACGGGGTATGGGATATATGGAAAGGCGTGGCCGGAGGTGGTGGATCTGGCGGACTCCCACACGCTCCAGGCGTCGCTTAAGGGGGCGTCTCAGATATCGGCTGGCGCCTTCTCGGCGGGGCTCTACGCCAATCCCCCATACGCCTATAAGTGGCTTACCTACAACTACACATACCTCTACCTTAACAAATCGGCGTCTGTGGTTAAGGAGGGCTTCCTCCCGCTGGGCGCCCAGCTCGGCATCTTCGCAAATGTGTGGTACTACGGCTTCAACGGCTCTATCGGCCCGTACCCCTACGCAGCGGTGCTCAGCAGTAAGTGGAATGTGGATCCCTTCCGGCAGGAGCTTATGGCTATACCTGGCGCAACCTTGTATCGGATTGTAGCGGTGTGGCAGGCTCAGGACTACAACGGCTACTACGTGCTTAGCTACGGCGGCCACGTGTCGGAGCCCGGCTCCCCCGGCGAGACGTACCACGTCGCGCTTTCAGAACTTTTAATGTACCTCCGCATGTATGATCCGCAGAGGAGTCTTTTTGTATTTCTCGTGGATAATGAGACGTGTAGTGTTTGGCAACTGCCTTGGTGGGCTGAGATCTCAAAGTGTCCTTTGTGCCTTCTACATGTGCGGGTGCCTAGATACGACGAGATCGGCGCTCCGTACATCTTCCAGAGGGGCAGGGCCATGGAGCTCCTAGTCGTATTGTTGCCTAACTATCAGGGCAA
>NZ_JBMFKV010000075.1:0-9536 GCF_049971835.1 Pyrobaculum sp. | reverse complement strand
GGTGCTGAACATATACCTAGAGCTCAGATCTAGCAAGCCACTAGACATAAGAGGGGTGAGCTACCTAGGCGTCAACTACACAATAGGGAAGTACGTCTTCGTGTCGTGTATAAAGAAGGTGAGGCTGGGCGGCGCCTATAACCAAACCCTCCCCGGCCCCGGCGTGCTTGGCCTAGTCCCCGCCGATCGTACCTTCACAGTGGAGGTGAGGGGCCTCCCCCGGGGCAGTTACAGAATAGTAGCCCCGCCAGACGTCGTGGCGCCGAGAGAGGTGACAGCCACCGGCAACAAAACGGAGATAACACTCGGCTTGTTGAACAAGCCCCTGATCTTCAACCCACTTACTCTAAATCTAACAAAGGTGGGGTGAGGCGCGCCGAGACGTAGTACACCACGCCGTTTTTAGAAACTCTCCTCACCTTGCCGTCTCTCTCAAGGACGTAGAGGTGCCACTGGAGCTTGCCCCAGCTGAAGCCGGTTAGTCTGGCTAGCTGCCCCTGGGTCACGGCGCCGAGCTCCTCTATTATTTTTAGGAGTTGCACCCTCCTGGGGTCTGTGTCTGCTCTTGCTGTTTTTGCCCTCGCCATGTGTGCGCCGTGTATCCAATTTAAAAAATCTTGCGTAGCGCCGTTGTTCATAGGCACTGGAGAAACCTCCTAATGGCGGCTCTTATCTCCTCGCTGGTGGGGGCCTCTACGCCGAAGAGAGCCGACTCGATCCTGGCGGCCAGCCAGTAGAGCCTCAGCTTCGCCAGCGCCAGCGTCTTGTTAGCCATATCCACAGCCGCCTCCAGATCGGCCAGGAGGCGCCCCCCGGCTTTTAGAGGGATGTCCAGCCGCTCCTCGCCGAGGATCTCCACGAATATACCCCCGCGGTTTATGGCGATGACACCGCTGTGTTTATGACCGGTCTCCCGCCCCAGCTCCACCAGCCTATACGCCGTCTTCGCGTCGGCGGCGGCTAGGTGAAGAATAGCCCCCCTCACCATTAGCCAGGCGTTGTCCAGCCCCGCGGCCACCTCCCCCACCAGGTCCACGTCCACGGGGTGGTGCCACTTCGCCACCGGCCTGAAGCCGCGCCCCTTGCTGTAACTGGGCCTCACAGCCTCGGCCACCATAATCCTGCCGCTACAGCTTGAGGTGGTGTATATGTCGGGGTGTGTGTTGAGGAGGCGGAGGAGGGGCAGGATGTCGCCGTCAACCCTGTCTTGAAGAGCCTCCCTCTCCAGCCTCTCCACAAACGCCTTTTTACGAGCCTCGAAAACCCTCCTGTCTACAACCCCCACGCCCTATATAAGCCCCAGCTCCTTCAAAAGCTTCTGAAGCTCCTTCACGTCTTTGTCGTCCACAGGCGGGAGGGGCTCCCTCGGCGGGCCCATGTCCACGCCGTGGACCAGCTGAGCCGCAAGCTTGTAGAGAGTGGGCCACTTGCCGCCCAGCTTCCCCACCAAGCCGCAACCGCCCATAAACCTCCACAGCGGCATCAACTTGTTGTGGAGCTCTACGGCCTCCGCCACGTTCCCCTCTCTCACCAGCTGGTACTCCTTGAGGGTCAGAGCGCCTAGGAAGTTGGGACCCGCCAAGATGCCGCCGTGGGCCCCCATTAACAGCGACGGCACGAACAACGTGTCCAGACCCTGCAGTACGGAGAGCCTCCTCCCCAGTAAGTGGATTAGGTCTAGGTGGTATCGGAAGTCGCCAGAGCTGTCCTTAACCCCCACCACCTGGCTGTATTCGTTGGCAACAAGCTCAAAGACCTCCACGGGGATGTTGTACCCCGTGGCCAGGGGGATGGTGTAGAGAATGACCGGCATGTCCACCTTGTCGAGCACCTTTTTGTAGAAGGCGTATATGGCGGCCCAGTCGTACTGGATGTAGTAAGGCGGCGTGATCAAGAGGAGATCCACCCCCACGTCTCTGTACCTCCTAGCCACCTCGATAGTCGAGACGTGGTCCCCCGTCCCCGTGCCCCCGACGACTAGGGCCCTCCCCCCCGCCACCTCCTTAGCCAACTGCATAACCCTCACCCTCTCCTCGACAGTCAGCTTGGTGACCTCCCCGGTTGAGGATGTGGGGAACACGCCGTGGTACCCAGCCTCCACAATTTTTGAAAGGAGGAGCCTAAGCCCCTCGTAGTTAACCCCGTCTTTTGTAAAGGGCGTCACCGTGGCCACGATAACCCCCTCCAACTTCATGGTGGATACACTAGGCGCTGTTTAAAAATAATGTGGTCACGGCGGCGTTGGGGGGTAGTACTTTTCTCTTATCGATCTGATTACGGCGTAGCCTATTATAGCAAGCACGAACAACGCCGATGGGGCCAAGATCCCTAGATTTCTCAAAATATAAGACAACAACGCCGTCAAAACAAGCTCCGGTCCGTAGCTTGGCACTTGTCTAAAGAGAATAGCGCCGATGAAGTAGGGGACGCATAACGCCGACATAATGACGGCGAAGGCCATGTAGACGAGATGCGTGCCAAAAGGCCCCAGGGCAACTAGCCACCTAAAGAGGAGGGCGGCGACTCCATATTTATCGCCTATCCGTGGAGGCGCCGCGATGGTTAAGGCTATGGACGGCGCCACAACAGCCCAGAGATAGCCAGCCTTAACAGCCGCAAAGGCGGCTACGTACGTCGCCGCTATGGACAACGCGCCGAGGGCCGTAAACCTCCTCCTCGCTCTGGAGGCGTCTATCCTATACATGAGGGAATACACCGAGGCGAGTGGAAAAGTCAAAACAGCCTCCAAGTGGCTGTTCGCGAAGGGCAACAGTAGAAGCCCCGCCGCCGTGATTATATTCGGGTAATAGGTGGGCTTCCCCCAGACACCCCTTAGGTACAGGATGAGGTGCAGTACGGCGTATGGCGCATACGCCGCATATCCGTAGCAGGAAGAGGCGGCCATAGCCGCTATAAAGAGGGCGAGGAGTGCCAACGTCGCGTAGATGTGAGGCGTCGCGTTTATGAAGCCGGGTAGCTGGACGTACATCACCGCGTGGTAAAAGGCCAGCAACCCGGCTACCATGAGAAATTCGTGGAGGTGCCTGTTGACCGCGGCCGCGGCGACGCCGGAGGCGAGCAACGCGGCGGAGAGGTAGAGCGCTATCTGGGTGGACTTCACCAAGACAACCGTCGACTTGTAGAAGGCGTGCGGCTCGGAGGCGCCTATTACATACCAGAGCCTCATACCAGCTCCGGAGTTATGTACCACGCCAGCGCCCACCTCGCGCCCTCCCTCTCGAGCTTTGCCACACCTGAGTATCTAAACTTAATTATCTCGACGTCTGGGTTGCCGACGAGGAGGAGGGAGCTGAGCCTCGACAGGTGCGGCAGGTGGCCCACCAGCATTATGCCGTAGCTAACCCCGGCCAGCCTCCCAGCCCAGATGGAGGGATCGTCGTTGGGGCCGAGGCCGTCTCCCTCCCTCACAGGAGCTTTGAGATGCCTGGCGAATATCTCAGCCGTCTGCCTGGCCCTGGCGCGGCCGCTGTGGATAATCTCCCCAACCTCCACGCCCCTCTCCGCGAGGTGCCTCGCCACCCTCTCGGTCTCCTCGACGCCTCTCGGGGTAAGCCTCCTCTCGGGATCCTCAGATTCTTTAAATGCCAAGCCGTGTTGCACAAGGTAGACAGACACGTCTCAACAAAGCCACAGCTTTAAACATTAATGCTGATAAAGCCCACTCAACACTCCCCCATGGATGAGCTACTCTACAAATCTCTGGAGTACGGCCTATCTCTGGGGGCCTCCTACGTGGAGGTGAGGTGGCAGAGAGACGGCGGCTCGGTGGCCGGCTTTAGAAATGGGCAGTTTGAGTTCTCCACTACCTACCACAGCGAGGGGGTGGCCGTGAGGGCCGTGGCGGGGGGCGGGCTCGGCTTCGCCGCATCGCCCCGCCTAGAGCTGGAGGGGGTGCTGGAGGCGGTGGAGCGCGCGGTCAAGCTGGCCAAGGCCGCCGGGAGGATGAGGAAGGCCCCGGTGGCCCTCAGCGAGGAGGCGCTGGCCAGATTCAGCTACAGCCTCCCGCCCATTGAGGTAGACCCCGTAGATCTGCTGAAGACTCTAGATGAATATGTGGACAAGAGCCTCTCAGTGAGGAGGCTGGTGGCGCACGTCTGGACGACGGAGAAGCGGGTGGTGACGAGCGACGGCGCGGATGTGTACAGCAAGGTGCCGAGGGTGTATCTATTCGCCATGTTGATAAAACACGAGCCCTCCCTCGGCAGTTTGCAGAGAGACGTCTTCCTCGGCGGCACCGCCCAAGACTCCATAGCCGGGGCGGAGAAGGTGCTCGAGGAGGAGTCCAAGAAGCTGGGCCAGCTACTGGAGAGGGCGAGGTCGGCCGCGCCGGGGAGGTACGACGTCGTGTTCTCCCCCGAGATGGCGGGGATACTCGTCCACGAGTCCGTGGGCCACCCCTTCGAGCTCGATAGGATATACGGCAGGGAGGGCGCGGAGGCGGGGGAGTCCTACATAAAGCCGGGCAACCTCAAGGTCAGGATCGGTAGCGAGCTTGTCAACATCACGGACTACCCCGCCATCCCCGGCACCTACGGCTTCTACCTGGTGGACGACGAGGGCGTCGTGGCGAGGCCTAAGCAGTTGGTGAGGAGGGGCCGTCGGCGTCTGAGCTTGTCTACCGGCGGCTGGCCGGCAGACTCCCCCGCGCCTACACCCGCGTGGCTCTGTACGGCGCCATTAGCGACTACATGGACTACACCGAGTGGGTGAGGGAGGCGCTGGAGCGGTGGGACAAGAGAATTATTTACTACGAAGCCGGCGTCTTGATGCAGGGGCTTGAGCGGGCGCGGAAAGATCATGAATTCAAGCGGGAGGTCGTCAACCACCTTGCTGGAAACGGGGCCCCCTCGGCCATGGCGAAGTTGCTCAAGCTGGCGGAGGAGCAGGCGCGGGTAAACGAGGCCCTCGTGGGCTGGGTGGAGAAAAACGCGTTGGTGGAGGGCAAGGTGGCTTATGTCATAAACCCGCCGGGCCCCCTGGGCCTCGCCGCTAATTTAGCCAGAGGCCTCAAAGACGCCTCGGTGGGCCTCGCCGCCGAGGAGAGGGGGGAGATCTACGTCATGAGCCTCCGCTCCTCCGCAGAAGTGGATCTCAACGCCTTTCTGAGGGAATTCGCCAGGAGGCACTCCGCCTCTGGCGGGGGCCACAAAAACGCGGCTGGCGCCAGGATACCCAGGGCTCTGCTGGGGGATCTGCTGAGGGAGCTCAACCTGTATATATCACGGCAGACACGGGGCCGAGCTTCTTCGCAATAGGTCTCTTCTCCACGAGCCAGTCCACCACGTTTTTGAAAAATCTCCAGTTGTCTCCCTGGGTTATGAAGTACGGCGTGAAGGACCTCACGGTGCCTATGAAGGTGAAGTTGCCCACCTGGGCCGCCACTGTGTAGTTGCCCCAGCCGTAGCCGAATACGTAGCCCCAGGCCTCTAGCCTATGCGGCGTATTGGCCGCCACGGCCGAGGGGCTGAAGAGGAGGAGCCTCTCCACCCCCCTCAGCAGTGTCCAGTTGCCCCGGGGCCTCACTGCGACGAACTGCCAGTTCTCTGTGTAGTTAGCCCCGCCGGCTGTGAAGTTGTACACCGCCCTCAGCCCCGACATGTTGAAGTATGTCAGCAACGGGTCGAATACAGCGAATAGGGAGTATGGCGCTACGTAGGCCGCGCCGGAGCTCACAACCACCGCGCTGGCCCTCATGTCGTAGAAGTAGGCCACCCTCACCCCCCTCGCCGTGGCGTTCAGCACAGCCCTCACGCCGTCTCTGCTGAAGGGAGCCGTGGGGTTAACCACGACGAGCCCCGTGGCGTTGGCGAGAAGCGTCGACAGCTGGTACTCGCTGGCGGCGGAAACCAGGGCGTATCCCCTCGTGGCTAGCTCGGCGCGCAGAACCTCTATAAAGCTACGGGGGACCATGTTGCCGTGGGCCATGTCCAGCACGACGTAGGGCTTCTCCGGCGGGGCGGCGGGCGGAGGCGTCTTGTTCCCCCCGCCGTCCGCCGGGAGCCTCCACTGGACGGCCGTCGGCAGGATGTAGAAGATTGGCACAGGCGTGGAGTTGAGTAGCGTGGAGAGCTCTACCTTGTACTGGGCCCCCGCCGGGGCCGTCGAGACGTTGGCCACCTGGCTGAGGTACTTCACCTCGTACTGGGTTAGGCCCAGCCTCTGCGCCATGTCTCTCACAGCGTCGAAGATGCCGCCTATCTCGTCGACTAGGCCGAGGCTCTTCGCCTGGTCGGCTGTGAAGATAGATGCGGTTTCGAAAACCTGGGGGTCGGCCTTGATCTTGCCCGCCCGCCCCTTCAAGACGGCGTTGACGAAGTTGAGCCTGACCCTCTCGATGTCGTTGTAGAAGTCCACCAGCTCCCTGCCGTAGTACTTGAGAGGCCCCGTCGTGTATACGTAGTCGGGTATGTCGTAGAAATACTCCTCGGGCCACAGCACGGCTATCACCCCAACGTTGCCCACCCAGCTGGAGGGCGCCGCGTATATCTTGTCAGCCGCCACCGCCACGTAGTAGGCGCCGGAGGCGGCGAGGCCGTTCACCACGGCGTATTTCGTCTTGTTTATCCCCCGAAGCGCTGTGTACAGCGCCTCCGTAGCCGACACCGTGCCGCCCGGCGAGTCGATAACGAGGACTATGCCAGCCACGTCATCTCTCTGCGCTATTGATGTGAGGGCGGACACCGTCTTGTCCACCTGGGGGCTGTCGATGACGTAGTTTACCGGCACCAGCACGATCTTCGGCTTAGCTGGCTGTGGAGGCTGGGGCGGGGCTCGGCAGGCCGTGAAGGCTAGGAAAAGCGCGGCGATGCTCACCGCGAGGGCTAGGGAAACCCCGAGGGCAACCCACCTCTCTGCCATGCTGTAGGGATAGCCCACCTATATATTTTTAAGTCCTCAAAGAGGGGGTGTGGTGGACCTTAGCAACTTGGTGGAGAAGGCCGCTAGGTCTGTGGTGGCCGTGGTCACGCGGCAGGTGGACGTCTTCACGGGCGACGTGGGGTTCGGCACAGCCTTCGCCGTGGGGAGGGGCTTCTTCGCCACTGCCTTCCACGTCGTGGCCTCGGCCGATGAGGTTGTGCTTGTGACGCCCGAGGGCGACAAGGCGCCGGGGAGGGTGGCGGCTGGGGATCCTGACTACGACATGGCGTTGATATACGCCGAGTTGCAGACGCCTCCGCTCCCCATGGGGAGCGCCTTGAGGCTTAGGGTGGGCCAGGGCGTGGTGGCCATCGGATTCCCCCTAGCCCTCCTCGACAAGCCGACGGCGACCTTCGGGATAGTCAGCGCCGTCGGCAGAACTCTGAGAGCCGGCGAGAGGGTATTCGAGTTTTTGATACAGACAGACGCCGCCATAAACCCCGGCAACTCCGGGGGGCCGCTGATCAACATGTCGGGGGAGGCGGTGGGCATAAACTCGGCCATCATAGCGGGGGCGCAGGGCCTCGGCTTCGCAGTCCCCATAGACTTCGCGCGGGTCATGCTGGAGATGGTGCAGAAATACGGCCGCTACACCCGCCCCGCCCTCGGCATATACGTCACGGCGCTGAACAAGGCCCTGGCCTCTCTATACGGCTTCCCCATAGATAGAGGCCTCCTCGTGGCTGAGGTCCTACCCGGCTCACCCGCAGACGAGATAGGCATCCAGCGGGGCGATGTAATAATGAAAGTAGACGGCAAGCCGGTGACCAACGTGTTCGAGCTGAGGCTCTACGTGGCCGAGGCGGTGGTCAACAGAAGGAGGCCCAGGTTCCAGGTCTGGAGGACGGGGAGGATCCTCGAGCTCTAGCCTACCTCCTCAGGTAGGCGTCTCCCCCGCCAGCCCAGTCTCTGCGGGGTGGGGCGAAGGTGTCTATCACCACGGCGTCTGTGACGGCCCTCACCTCGTGCTCCACGCCGGGGGGAATCACGACGACGTCTCCCGCCGAGGCGGTGAAGCGCCTCCCCCCGACGTCGAACTCCAAGACGCCTTGTAGAACGACGGTGATCTGCTCGTTGGGGTGGCTGTGTCTCTGCACCACACAGCCCTCCCTAATCCTGAACTGCGCCACCGTGATCCTCTCACCGCTTACATACCTCCTCTCCACGCAGTCGCTCAGCCTCTCCCACCTCCAGCTCATAGATTGGCCAGCCTCCGCCTCTCCTCGCGGGGGAGGGCCGCTATGTCTACCGAGCTGAGGATAACCTCCGCCGCCTCCATGGGGTCTCTGTAGTAAAACCTCACCCCCGCTACGTCGACGGCCTTCAGCAAGCCGTTGTGGACAAGCCGCTCCAGCCTCTCCCTCGCCTCGGCTACGGGCATGCCTAGGATGTAAGCCGCTTGCGCCGCGGTGAAGGCGCCGAACTCCCTCGCAAGTCTCAACGCCTCGCGTATGTGCATAGATAAGGATCTCCCGCGTTATATATATTTTGTGGTTTTTATATACCTCACAAAACAGCTCCATGGACGTCACCCAGTTGCTGGTGGATGTGTTGAAGATATACAGCCCGTCCCACGGCGAGGCGGAGCTCGCCAGGTATCTACACGCCTATCTAAAGAGGCACGTGGCAGACGTCTGGATAGACGAGGCGGGCAACGTAGTGGCTGTCAAAGGCGGGGGGTCCCCCGTGGTGTGGCTACACGCCCACATGGACACGGTGCCCGGCCCCCTGCCGGTGAGAGTTGAAAACGGCGTCGTCTGGGGCCGCGGCGCCGTAGACGACAAAGGCCCCCTCGTCGCATACCTCAAGGCCTTTCTAGAAGCCGAGCCGCGGGGGACGCTGGTACTCGCGCTGGTCACCGCCGAGGAGGACGACAGCGCCGGGACAGAGGCCCTCATGAGGGGAGGCCCTCCGAGGCCAACCCACATATATGTGGGGGAGCCCACGAATCTCCACATCGCCTACGCCTATAGAGGCGGCGCGAAGGTGTACATAGAGCTACAGTCAAGGGGGGGTCACGCCAGCTCGCCGATCTACGGCAACGTCGTGGAGGAGCTCTACGCCGTCTACCAGGAGGTGAAGAGGGCCCTCGGCCACGCGGAGAGGTACGACGCTTTCACCGTCACCCCCACAGTGGTGCAGTGCGGAGAGGCCCCAAACAAGGTGCCGACCCGTTGCGTTATGGTGTTGGACGTCAGGATACCGCCGGGCAGGACCTGCCGCGACCTGTTGCAGTCGCTACCACCCGGCGCCAGGTCGGCGTCTTGCACAGACCCCGTGGAGGTGTCCCCCACGAACCCGGCGGCCCGCGCCTTAACAAGGGCTTTGATAAAGCTCGGCGTCGAGCCGAAGCTCAGCAGGAAGTGGGGCACAGCCGACTTCAACATATTAGCCGCCCTCACTAAGAACATCGTCGCCTTCGGCCCCGGCGACCCGGTCTACGCCCACACTGAAGACGAGCGTATAGAAGTGGCGCAGGTGGAGACGGCGGCGGCGGCTTTGAAGCTGGCAGTGGGAGAGATTAAGTAGCAGTGCATTACGACGTATACACCAGAGAATATATTATATAAATAGAGTTTGCTATACTTCTACATGGC
>NZ_JBMFKV010000074.1:0-9559 GCF_049971835.1 Pyrobaculum sp. | reverse complement strand
GCGTAAAAGTGAGGAGCCTCCCGCCGCCGCTATGCTAACCTCTTTAGTCTCCGCCATCTTTGAGGTGAGCGTTCTTTTTATCTGATATGCGGCTTATCTTCACAGCGGCTCCCCTAAGTATTCGCCGCCAACTTTGCTGTACATTGAACCGGATGTAGCCTAGCAACAACCTCATGTCGTTATCAGCATCACATATCTCTGAAGAGGTTCGCTTGAAACTGGCCCGATATTCCTTGGTTAATGGTACTTCAATAGTGGTGTGCTGATCTGTCTGCTGTAGTCTCGTGAAGGTTGTTTCCCTGGGTAATAAGTATATAAATGCTGTGTCGTGTCGCTGTCGTGAGATATTTACTCGTCGCATTGGCGCTCTCCGCCGCGGGGATCTTGTCGAGGCTAGCGGGGTACGAGCAACTTGGTATATGGCTACTCGCGGCGGGGGGCTTGGCCCACACCCTCCTGAATAAGCCGGGAGATGTGTGTAGAAGAGGTAGACTCACCGGTTGCGAGGTGGTGCTCGGCTCTCCATATGCGAGGCCTCTTGGGATACCTCTTGAATACGTGGGGGCGGCGTGGTTCGGCGGCGTGCCCCTCGCGTTTCATCTAGGTTATGGACAGATATGGGCCCTACTGGCTGTGTTAGGCGTAGTGTTGTTAATCGGAATTGAGGTGAAGCTTAAGGCGCTGTGTCTCTACTGCACAGTTGCGCACATAATTGGGCTGATATGCGCCGTCTTTCTACTTCTATGATTTATTGATGTACTGGGCTAAGTTCTGCGCCGCCTCCTCGGCCATTTTTCTCAAAGCACCGCTCACAAGCGAGGGCGCCAGCGTTGCGGCTAGGCCCCGGGCCTCGCCCTCGAATCTCCAGCTGACCACAGACCCCGAGCCGCCGGGGGTCGCAGTGACCTCTATTTTGAAGTCTGCCGTTGTCTGTAGCCCCGTGGCCCTCCCTACGACCACTACGCCGTCGTCGCGAACCTCTGAGTATTTGAAGCGGGCGTTCATCTTGCCGGAGAGGTGCCCAAGCCTCACCGACGCCTCGCCCACGTACTCATCGCCGGACTTCTGCACGTTGGAGACCCCGGGTATGAGCTTCGCCACCACCTCCGGCTTTTTCAACATCTCCACAACCTCCCGGGGCGGCTTGTTCACCTGAAACTGGCCAGATTCCACCACGCGCATGCTCTACCGCTCTCGATGGTTATTAAATATTGTCAGCGAACTCGGCACACTTCACCGCTCCGCCAAGAACCGAATCATCACGTCGATAACGGGGGGCGTATTTAAATGACGCCTCGGCTTTTCGCGAGCTCCCTCGCCATTTGGTACAGCTCCTGGGGCCCAAGCGAGGCGTCGCCCACCTCCGGCGGCCTCTCCGAGAGGCTGACGAGCCCCGCCTTCTCGGCCACTTTTTTTAGCCTCGTGACCGCCTCGGCGGCCTCTGGCCTTGTGAAGGGGCCGAGCTTCACCTCAAAGGCCCACAGCCTCCTACGCCCTCTTGTCAACACCACATCGATATCCTCCCGGGGCGAGTACCGCTGGACGGCTCCGTAGTAGCTGGCGAGCATCTCCCCCACCGTGAACTGGACCTCCCGCCCAATTGGCAACTCGGGCGGGGCCGCGCCTAGGTCGCTGACGCTGTACTTAGCCTCGGCGTAGAGTATGAGGGAGAGCACCGGCGACCTCACTGTGTAGTACCTCTCCCGCCCGAGAGTAGGCACAGCCCTCAAAACCCCCATCTTAGAAAGTTTAGAGAGGATGGAGGACGCCGAGGCGAGGCCGCCCCTGAGGCCCAGGGCCCCCGCCACGTCTGTGCTCTTCCAGTACCCCTCCGCCACCAGCAGTATAGCCCTCCAGTAAGTGTCGGTCAGCTCCCTGTCCTCCTCTGTGAAGACCTCGCCGATGAGCCCCCTGGCGATCAGCGCCAGGTCCCTAGCCCTCTCCCTGAGCTCCTCTACGCTATTTATGTGGGGTATAGCCCACGGATCTCTCCACACCACGGCGAGGAGGGGGTCCCCGACCTGCGCCAGAACCTCCTCGTATGCGATTATGTCTATGTGCAGGGGGGAGAAGAGCCCGAGGAGGGGGCTGGACTTGTCAAATACCTTGTGAACAATCCCGTAGCTGGAGCCCGCCGCTATCAAAACCCCGCTGGGGGACCAGCTGGCCACTAAATCCCAGTACCTCGTGGGTAGCCGCTGGAATTCGTCAACCACGGCGACGCCGCCCCTCCTCAACACGGCGCCCACCTCCCTAACCGCCTCCTCCACCGGCACCACCTCGTCATCCACCACTGCGTGGCCCCCGCCGTGGCTCACCAGCACGTAGAGGTCGTGGGGGACACAAGTCCTAAGTAGCGTGGTCTTGCCAACCTTCCGCCTACCGTACAACAAAGTCCAGCTACGGGCCCTGGCCAACTGGCCACATTCACTACGTCGAATTATTCTCACCAGACTAGTACATATAGAAGAGTTAAAAATTTACGGATCCTCACCAAATCTCTCCACGATCTTTAGCGCCAAGTCTATCAACTGCTTATAGCGCCGGTTTAATACTATATTAACAAGTTGATATTTATGAACAAGAACATTTCTAAACTTAACTATGTTCATATAGAGTTTAAAATCATTTTCTGTAAAAACTCCGTGGATCATTAATTGTCTGCCGGCGTCTATATAGCCCCTGGCTGAGAGCCCCAGCAGTGAGACAGCCCTCTCTGCCATGTCTATAAGCGCCTGGCTTTGAGACATGAGGAGATACATGGCGCCGTACAGCCTTTTTGAATCTTCTAGATCCTCCGCCGTGTATCTATCAAGCTCCGCCCCGTAGCTGAAGACGTATCTAGCCAGCTCTCTCAAGACCGCCATGTCTTTGAAAGCTGTGTCTCCCACGCCTCCACCTTTCTGAGAGTGATAAAGTGGTCAATACAGACATTCACATGGAAGTAGAGCACGTCTAGAAATTCCTTCAAATCTCTGTAGTAGAGCGGCCTCCCCCTGGCGATTTCTAGAACCAACGCGCAGGGCGTGTCTTCGTCAAGCACTACAATGTCAATATCCTCCTCCCGCACGCCTAAACGCGCGGCGAGATCTGTCACTAAATCGCCGTATCTATCGCCAGGATCGGGCCAAACCGCTATGTCCCAGTCCCCCCTAACAACAGGCTTATACCCCGCCCTCGAGCCAAACAACACGGCGAATCCAACACCATATTTCTGCCAGGGAAAGTCCTCAAGCACGCAATTTGAACAGTGGAAAAATAAATCTTTGTATTATGTGGAAGGATTATGGTATTGGTTCAAAAACGCCGGCTTGGAGAACTAGTATTCTCAGCAGAAGTGCCCCGATGAGCGCCAGCACTGCGGCCGCCGCGGTCAGCGCTCTGTTTTGTCTCTTCATCGAAACTATCCCAATGGCCAGGGGTATGACCACGCCTAGTCCTACGACGCCGCCCCAGAACGCCGCCGCCAGGGGCCCGTACGCAAGGGCCTGGGCGCTCAGCCTAGCCGCCGTGGAGCCTCCATACAGCGCTAGGTTGATAAGGGCCAAGACGGCGATTAGCTCGGCGGATTCAAGCGCCACGTTTATTCGCACCACTTGACGGGTTACGTCGCCGTGGTGTAGCAAGAGCTCTACCAGTGCCAGGGCGCATACTGAGGCGCTGAGTAGCCAAAGGACTGGTATGAGCGCCGTGTTCCAGAACGGGATGCCGGGCGCCGCCGCTATGAGGAAGCCGCTGTATATCGTAATGAGTACGCCAACCACCACCAGCAGAACACCATACCACGTGGAGTCGACTATTCGTACAAGCACGCTACTGGCCGCTATATACCTCAGCGTGAGGAATAACAGAAGGACTGTGCCTATTAGTAGCAACGCGATGCCCACCGCCATCCAGCTCCGCACCCAGCCGAACGTGCCGCTGAAGATAGAGGACAGTATCGCTCCAGGCATATTCCAAGGTCTTGACAGGTCGGCCACTACAAACACCAGCGCCAAGACGATAGCCGGCAGTAAGGCGTATGCAAGCCTCTGGTAACCCTCTACCCTCTGCCGTGCCAGCATTACATAAGCCACCGACCCCATCCCAGCTATGCCAGCCAGCCACAGAAACGGCCCAATTAGATATGGAGACCAGATTTCTTGAAACGCCGTCATGGCCCCACCACCACGAAGTACTTTGGCTCAGTCCCCTTGTCCTCGAGCAGCCTAATATAGCGGCTCTGGGCAAGCCGCCGGGAGATGGCGCTGTTGGGATCGTCCAAGTCGCCGAAGGCTCTGGCGCCGGCGGGACACACAGCGACGCAGACAGGTTCTAGGCCGGCCTTCACCCTACTGAGGCACTCCTCCTCCATGCACTTCCTCGGCAAGCCGCTCTCCTCGTCAAGCCACCTTGCCTCGTATGGGCAAGCCACCATACAGTACTTACAGCCTATGCACAGCTCCGGCTTTATCTTGACAAGGCCGTCCACATCCCTATACGAGGCGCCGGTTGGGCAGACGGCGACGCAGGGCGCGTTGTCGCAGTGCTGACACTGGACGAGGAAGAGCATAGGCCTCAGCCCCCTCACCAACTCAACCCTCTTTATGTTTGAAGCGAGCCAGCCCCATGTCTTGTTCACCCTCCCCGTGCTACCGTAGTTAGCCGCGTTGCAAGCCGCAATACACGCCCCGCATGCAACACACCGCGACTGGTCCCAGAGGTGGGCCAGCCGCGTCATAGCTTCCTCACACGGACCGTGCTGTTTGTAGGCGGAGACCCAACCACAGGCTCGATCTTCCCCGTGGCAAACCACTGTGGATTTACACCCTCCCGCAGGAACTCGAACTCTTTCGTAATGAAGCTTGACCTCCTCCCGCCGAGGAAGGCGTAGATAAACAACACGCCCTCCCTCACCCTATTCGTCACCTTTACCCTAGCCGTGGCCTTCGCCCCCGTGTCTATAGACTCGAGCTCCACCAAGTCGCCGTCTCTAATGCCCAGCCTTTCCGCGTCTTTTGGATTCATCCACACGGAGCGATCGCCGAGGAATTTGGCGTTTGGCGTAAAGGCGAAGTGGGAAGACACAATGTTGTCTTTGCCGTTGACTAGGTAGAACTCGTTCGGCGCCTTGGGCTTTGTGTAGAGCGGCTCCCTGTAGTCCGGCAGTGGATCAAGCTTATTTCTCAATGCCGTGATGGAGTATATCTCCACTAAACCCGTCGGAGTGGCTAGCTTCGTCTTGTAGGGCCTCGTCCCGTAGCTCTTGCGCTTCAACACCACGAAACCCTTCTCCTCCAGCTCCTTCTCCAGCTCCTCGAGGGGTAGCTTAAACCTCTCCGCCACTTTTTTAAGAGCCTCGCGCACAAGCTGGCGCTCCCACTCCTCGAACTTGTGAGGGTCGGCGTAGCGCTCGTCGTAGCCCACCGCCTTAGCTCTGTCGGGAAAGGCCCTCCTTACAATCTCCATAAGTATCCACGGCGCGTGCCTCGCCTCGACGCCAGGCGGCGGGTCAAGCGCCTTGTGAGATTTCTGAAGCGCCGCGTGTAGCGTCCACTTTACAGTCGACACCTCCTCCCTTTCGAGAAACATCAAGTCTGGAAGCACGTAGTGGGCGTAATCCACATGATCATGTGGGAAGATGTCGATGGCCACCACTAACTCAAGCTTCCTAAGAGCCTCCACTGCCATGTGGTACCTGGCGTCTCTCTGCAGTGGCCCCGTCCCCACCACAAACAAGGCCTTAACAGGATAGGGATCGCCGGAGAGTATCGCCTCATACACAGAGTCAAAAGAGGATACCGCAAGCGGAAACTTAATCTTGTCAATTCTCTTGGCCTTAGGCGCGGGGAGCTTAACACCTGTGATCGTCACCACGTCGGGGCCGACGAGGTCGCATATACTCGGATACCCAGCAGACTCCTGGAAACAGAGCCCACCCCGCTTGTCAATATTACCCACCAGCGCGTTTAGAATCAAGATTAGCCGATATGTGTCGAAGTCGTTGCCGTTCTTCGCGGCGTACCACCCATCATCGATCACCCCCCTCGCCGTTGCGAACTCCCGCGCAATTCGCACAATCGTGGCGGCATCAACGCCGGTTATCCTCGCGGCGGCCTCCGGCGGGTACTTAGCCACGCGCTCTGTGAACAGCTCCCACACCGTCTTCGCGCCCCCCACCCTCTGCCTCGCCTCGTCGTTTAGAGTCAGCGCCGGGTTTTTCGCCTTCCCCAAAGGCGCAGGGGCTTGAGCGTCGGCGTCCCAGACGACATAATCACCCTCAACCCCCACCTCCTTGCCAGAGAGAGGCGTGCCGTCAGGTTTTATCAGCATAGGCGCGTTGGTATATAGCTTCACGAAGCTCTCGTCATACAGCCTCTCGCCGATAATTACATAGGCCATCCCCATTAAAAACGCGGCGTCGGTGCCTGGTACAATTGGCACCCACTCCACAGAGCCGTAGGCGATGTTAGGCGCCCGCGGATCCACCACCACTACCTTCACCCCGCGCTCCCGCGCCGCCGTCAGCCGCCAAATATGACCCATCGCCGCATCTAGACTCCTCCCAATAAGTATTAGATACGTCACATTTTCATAATCTGGGTCTACAGCAGGTGGTCCGCCTGCCCCCAGCACGGCTCCTCTAGCCGCTGTTGATGCAGTGTGGCAAGTCCCCTCGTGCCCTATAAGGTTAGGGGTGCCTATAAGGTACTGAAACAGCGGTAGAAACCATAAGTGAACATCATGGCGTGCAATGACCACGGACTCTGGGCCGTATTTTTCCACGATTTCTTTAAGCTTCGCCGCGATTTCGTTGAGAGCGGAGTCCCAATCCACTTCCACAAACTTCTCCCCTACCCGCTTCATAGGCCTCTTAAGCCTAAGCGGGTGGTTCCACATCTGAAGAGCAGATGCGGGACGTCCACACATGCCGGGTTGCGGATGTGCCAAATTAGGCACTAGATACCTCCTTCCGTTACGCTCTACGAAAAGTAACCCACAGCCGGCGCCACACGCCCCACACATCACAGGGATGACACGCTCTGAGCTAATCGCAGAGGCTGACTGCTCTCTAGACAACGTGGATACTGCGCCTAGCGCCGTTCCCAACAGAGCCGCGGTGCCGACGACCTTTAAGAAATCTCTTCTCTGGATCTCCATGAACTCTTACTTTTCCTGTTAGATATAAACTTCATTATGATTTATGTACATTGAACATATCAAATGCACATAAATAATTAAGATAAGCCTACTGCAACAAATTCTGTCTCTTTACACTTGTACGATTTGTCGTGACGATTTTTATATCTGCGAAAGTGGGAACTATGTATAAATAATAATTAGCCGTCTCATATAGTATGTGAAAGTTGCCGCGGTGGCCAGAACTAGCATAGTTACCTGCTTCCCCACCACGCCAATTCGTGAAGTAGCCGAGTTAATTCTTGCGAAAAACATCGGCTCGGTGGTGGTGGCGACCCGGCTAACCCCTCAAAACCCGTGGGTATCGTAGGCGAGAGGGATCTGCTAAAGGCTTATGTGGCCGGGGTGGATCCCTCGACTCCGGTGCGCGAAATTATGTCCAAGCTAGTTATAACAGTAGGTGCAGATGCTCATATAGGCGAGGCGTTGCTACTAATGAAGGAGGCCAATGTGAGGCGGCTGGTGGTGACTAAGGGCGGTGAGCTGTACGGCGTAGTGGCTTTGAGAGATGTTGTGTACAACATACCGCTCTTAAAAATTCTCGCCGACTACTTCTCTAAATAATATTTAAACCACATTCCAGCTTTATCCGTGGAGTTGCTGACAGCGGCGTTGTTGTTGATCATCGTCGGCGTGTTCCTCATGGCGTTATCCATATTCATCACCGCGTTGAAAAGGGAGGAGGGCGGGGAGTCAAAAACAGAGGCGGGAGGAGTCGTGTTGATCGGGCCCGTGCCCATCGTCTTCGGCACAAGCCAAAGGATAGCCCAGCTCACCCTTATACTGGCTATTCTACTCACAGCACTGGCGTTGCTTCTGTTCACACTGCCGCTCCTTAGGTGAGGCGCTACCCGCCAGCCGCCGCCTCCCTCCGCCTCCAAAACAGCCACTGGAGGAGCAGGATGGCGGCTATCAACGCCGCCAGGCCCACCAACCCCATAGCCACCGCGGACTCGCTCCCCGCCCCGAAGCATACAGGCACGAAGAACACCACCACGCAGCCGACCACGCCTCCCTCAGACTTGACGCCGCCTTTCATAAATATATACGCCGCAGAACCCAGCACCAGGAGTAGAACACCCGCTACAACCAGCACAGTGCCAAAAACAAAAAGCCAGTTCATCGCCATAGTTGTATAACGCATATAAAAACCTTCAGCCATTGCAGTTACCCTGTGGGTAAAGCCAGGCCAATTGGCAAAAGTAAACCGTTTATAGTACACAAAACTTGATTTGAACCGATAACTTGTACCAATAAGTATATAAAATCGAAGTCCTATCTGCCAGCATGACGAATCCAAATCCACTTCTTCCATTAAGCGCGTTGGGGGTCTATTTCCACGGCGTGTTCATATCGCTGACATTTGGCCTCCCCGTGGCGATAGGCATAATGCTCTGGAAGTGGTGGCGCACCGGAGACCGCGACTACTACAAGGCGGCCCGCATCATGACGGCCGTGCTGGCGGTGAACTTCGCTCTGGGCGCCATCACCGGGACTCTTGTAGAGTTCGGCCTAGTCCAGATATGGCCCGGCGTAAACCTAGCCATTGCCACCTTCGCCTTTGTCCCCCTCGCCCTCGAGTTAATCGCTTTTGCTAACGAAATAGCCTTCTTAATACTTTTTATAGTAACTCTCGGCAGGGTCAAGCCGCCTACCAGCATCGCCATTTTGGCGCTGTACGCCGCCTTCGCCTACTTCTCCGGCGTCTTGATCACCGCCGTAAACAGCTGGATGCAGGCGCCGTGGGGCGTCGGCCCCGTCGCCAAGACCCTGTACCCCTTCATGCCCGAGTACGGCCCCAACGTCGTCGACGTCCCGAAGCTGGTGGCGCTTAAGCTAGCCGCCGTCGCCACCGGCCAGCCCATCTCCCTCTTAATCGAAAAGCCGGGGTTCGCCCAGGAGGTTGGCATCGTGTTAAAAGACCCAATGGTCGCCCTTTACAGCCCCTATGCTCTGGTGTCTATACTCCACAACATCCTCGCCGCTATTCTCATAGGCATGGCCGTGGCCACGGCCGGGTGGGCCTACAGGTACTTTAAGACTGGGGACCATAAGTATCTCAAAATCGTGAAGCCGCTGGCCGGAGCCTTCGCCGTGCTGTTCGTCATACAAGCCCCTATAGTGGCGCACTTCATGGGCGAGGCGGTGGTGCACTACAACCCCACTAAATTCGCCCTTATGGAAGGCGCCGAGAAGACCTACCACGACCCGATCATCGCCCTCGTGGCCTACGGAGATCCCAACAAGCCCATAATCGGCTTCGACGAGCTGGAGAAGGCTTGTATGAGCAACACCTTGACTGTAGGCGACTTGGCCAAGGCCCTCAACCTGCCCCAGACGCTGAAACTAGCCGGACAGTCAGTGGACATCTCCTCCCTAG
>NZ_JBMFKV010000073.1:0-9565 GCF_049971835.1 Pyrobaculum sp. | reverse complement strand
GGACTAGACAAGAGCGGCGTGTTGAGCAGATATACAAGGCTTGCCTCTGTGGAGGATGACGTGAGGGCGCTTGCCAGCTACGTGGCGGAGAAGGCCAAGTCACAAGCCTCCTAGGGCGGCTTTGGCGGGATTACCCCTCTCGTAGTATCATCATGGCGGCGTGGATTATCCAAGCAACTACGAGCACCGCCACCGCCTCTGCGAGGCTGGCGAGGGGCGTGGCTATGTTAGTTTTAAATAAGAGGGGGCATGGTCCTTTTGATATATATTGTCTATCTCTGCCATTTGCCGTGGTTCTAGCCACCGTTGTGTCACCGATACGTTGACGCTGGGCCGCTTCGTCCTCCACGTGGTTACCCCCCATGGCCGCGGCTCCGGTCAACATAAGGGCGTATTTAGGGACCGGGGGTTTAACCTTGGCGCTGATCTTCGCCGCGTTGTTTTTAAGCCAGTTCTTCCTCTACCTCTATATGTTTACGAGCTTTGTGATGAGCATCGGCGACGCCAACATGGACCACTTCCTCAGACTCATTTCGTTTCCCATATTCACGGCGGCTCTGCAAGACGAAATACATATGGTGGGTCGTGTAGCTGTCCCTACTAGCCGCTATTCTCGTCGTGTAGCCCCCGTGGCTGTGTCGAACATCTACGTTGAGGTGGTGCCTAGTGGCGCCGCGGTGGCGGGCTTCACCTTCACAAACCCAGCTCTCCGCCGGGTGTGCGTATCGTCGATCTCGGCGCCCCAGGACACTCATGCCGAGATGTATGTCACAATGCTCGACGGCGTCCTCACGGTTAAGACTGTGCAGAAGATACGCGCGAGGCTCTTCTCCGCCGTGAGGTTCGGCTGCCTTACCCATCACGTAACGCCCGCCGGCGATGTAGACACGGTGAGGAAAGGCGCGGTGATTCAGCTGACGCAGAGCCGCGGCCGCGTTGAGGAGGTCAAGACGCCCCCGGAGCCAGTACCCGCATCCAGAAGCCGTGATTAGCGCCTCCATACTCCAGTACCTGCGGAGCTGTCCCGGCCCCCACTTCAGAGAACTCGTGAGGGAGCTCTCCATCCCGGTGGGGACTGCCCAGTACTGGATTACTAAACTGTTGCGGACGGGGGAAATCTACGTGGTGGATCTGGCGCAACGCCCCCGGTACTTCCCAAAGGGCTTAGACAGGGGAATTGCTACGGCGATATACGTGGTGAGGGAGGCGAGGCTCAGGCCGTCGGTTGTTAGGCAACTGGGCACGTATGTCACTAAAGAGGCTCTGTGCAAGGCGGTGGGTTATCCATGCGTCCAGAAAGACCTGGTTGACGTATTTATGGAGCTACTCCGGCAACAAAGATCGGGTCAAGGGTCTGACACCGCCTAGGTGCAGTGGGGGGCCCTCGCCTTCCGCGCCGGGGGATTACTCCTCACCATCTCCTGGCGGCACACGTCCACCCTTGTCTGTCCTTTGAGCGCCTCTCCCAGACCCCGCCCCCGGTTAGTCTTCACGTCAACTCCAGCCTCTTGGCGGCCACTGCCCTCGGCCCACGCCGCCATGTACGTTTATAACTTGCTGGAAGGGGAGGCGCCGCGCTGGCCATCTACATTGATATCTCTCGCGGGGGTTCGCTCAGCGGTGTCGTAGTGAGGGGCGGCACATGGCGGGACCGCGCCTCTCGGAGATCGTACATCTTCGGAAGATAATTCGCCGAGGTTGTCACAGAGACAGACTTCCTCCTATTCCCACTAATGTTATTTACGCTAAATTTTTATAACGCCACTTATCAACATAGATATGTCGCCCTATCTTATTTTACTGAAGCCGCGCGTAATATGGCTACTTGTGCTTGCAAGCGCGGCGGGCTACGTCTACACAACCCCTGCGGTGGACTTGCAGAAGTTGCTGTGGCTTCTTGTAGCCGCGGCGCTGTCCACGGGAGGATCTGCGGCTTTTAACCACTACTGGGAGAGGGACATAGACGCGAGGATGGCCCGCACAGCAAATAGACCCCTGCCCCGCGGCCTCGTCGACCCGAGGGCCGCCCTTATCTACTCCCTCGCTCTATCGGCGGCGGGCGTCGCAGTGGCGTTTGTCTTCCTAACTCCCCTCGTCGCCTTCTTCACGGCGCTGGGGTGGTTTTTCTACGTCGTGGTGTACACCATCTGGCTCAAGAGGAGGAGCTGGCTAAACGTACTGGCGGGCGGCTTCGCAGGCAACGCCACGTTCCTCGGCGGATACGCCCTGGGGAGGGGCTACGTAGATCTACCGGCTGTCCTCCTCTCCTTCGCCATATATCTCTGGATCCCAGCCCACATATGGGCCCTCGCGTATAGATACAGAGCAGATTACATCAAGGCGGGCGTCCCCATGCTACCCACCGTGGTGAGTCTAGGAACCTCTCAGCTCGTGATAACCTCTATGAATATCCTAAGCGCTTTGTACGCCGTTGTGCTTTACCTAGCCTTCGTGGGGCTGGGCGCCGGGCTACTGCTAGTGGCCCTTGGGGCCGCCATGTCGCTTTACTCAAGCCTTCTAGTTCTTAAGAAGAGAGATGACGCATCTATGTGGAAGATGTACAAAATGTCGAGCCCAGTCCTCACCTTTTTCCTCCTGGCGCTCCTCATCCACTGAAGGCTTTTTCCAAGGCTCCTCTGGTTCCTCAGCTTAGCCAGGTAACGTTAGTGGGAGACCGTATCTAAGTACATGAAGTACATAGGGAAGACTTAATGCCGCCCACTCTCTAGGTAGATTTCAAAACACCCACTTTCTATTCTCCGGGGGTGCCGGGGGGACGGGATCCCGGGCGCCGATGTCGCGTGGGACCTGGCGTTGCAGGCTGTAGTGACTGGTCTACAGGAGGCTCTCTTTAAAGGGTAAGGCGAGGCGGCGGGAGGGGGCGTAAGTTTTATATAGTGGGTCATAGGTGTGGGACGTGTTGGGAAAGGTCGACGAGTGGGGGCGGATTGTTATTGGGAGGGAGTACGCCGGGAGGAGGCTGTACGTGGTGAAGGTCGGCGGCGGGTTTTTCATAACGCCGGACAAACAGCTGGCCGAGCGGGTGAGGTCTGAGGGGATTCGGGCTGTTTTAGACGCTTACTACAGGCTTCTAGACGTGGTGGGGGAGCCGGCGCCTGAGGAGGTGGAGAGGCTGGTTGAGGAGGAGATATGGAGAGGTGTGTCGTCGACACTTCGGTCTTAGTCTCTAAGAGGCTTGACTCTGTGCTTCAGTGTAGAGAGAGGTACGTCACTTCTGTAGCCGTGCTTGAGTACTTGGTGTGGGCTAAGAAGTCTGCTGACTCCGCCGCGGGGGCTAGGAGGGAGGGGTATCTGAGGCTTATAAAAATGCTACCCCTTTTGATGGAGGAGGTGGGGCTGAGGCTGGTGGATGACTTGTCTATTCAAGACGTCGCCGCGGCCACCCGCTGGGTGTTAGAAAGGGGGGTTAACCCCGGCGACGCTCTGATTTCCGCCGCGGCTTTAAAGCTAAACGCCGTGGTGGTGACTCGAGACAAGGACTGGGAAAGGTTGCCGGAGGTGAAAAGCGTGATAATCTGAGGCTAGGAGAGACGTGTGGACTGGCAGATCGTTATACACGGCCTTTAAGATAGGCGATCACAGCGACGGTAGCCATCACGTAGACGACGGCTAAGGAGAGAGCCGACAAGAGCCCGGGGCCAATGGAGTTATGAGGGGACTTGGCAAACCTGGCACTCTGGAGAGGCGGTTAAGTAGGCCAGCGGCTTTGGCGCATCTCCGCCGAGCGCTAGGAGGAGCCAGTAAGCGCGGTGGCTACAAGAGACGTTACTCCGTAATAGATTTCCCATTTTTGAAAAGGCTATGACTACAGCGTTGCCAGCCGGCACTGTCGAAAATCTGTACGACAGCTTGAAGCTATCCGCCGCCGCCACCGCGGCGCCGGAACCACCACCTAGTTAAGCTAGACATAAAAAAGATTTATCAAATTTGTACATTTTTATAACTAAATCAATAGATAAAAATTTTGCAGATGTCAATATTTGCGGTGTTGTGGCGCTCCCTCGACTTGGATTACATAGCGGCGGCCTATGTTTTCTACCTTAAACTTTACTGGGAGGAATTGTTCAACTATGTATATATTTGTCTGTAGGTGGGTGGTGAGTTCGGGGGTTGACATTCTGCTCGTGCCTTGGGCCAGTGCCATGTAGACCACGGCCATGTCGGCCATGTGGGGGTCTAGCGAGGAGCCGGAGGCTAGGGTGGCGGCTAGCTTCTCGGCGGCCTCCTTCCCCACGGCCTCCGCCGGCTTGCCCCTCTCCCCCAGGGCGTCGCCGCCTACTACGTTGCCCGTCTCTGAGACTGCCCAGAGGACCACGCCGCTACCGGGGCCCAGCCCGTCGCTCCTTGTCTCCAGGTCCACCTCGGCTTTGTAGCCCAGCCTCTCCAGCGCCTCTCTGGCGGCTTTCGCCTGCCTCTCAGCAACGTGCGGGGGTAGGTTCACGGCGTGTGAAATCCCCCTTATCTCTACGAGCCTGCCGAACTCCGGCGAGTCGACCGCCGACAGCGTCTCCACGGGCTGGACCTTGAGAACCGCCTTCCCTCCGCCCTTGGGGTAGTGGCCCCGCCTGATTAGCTCAATGGCGACTCGTGCGCCGAACCTCGCCAGCACCTTGGTAAATACGTGGCGCATGTAGTCTATAGGCGGGGCCCAGGCCACGTCAGTGCCCCCGGTTATGGCTACCTCGGTGGGGCACGGAGCGTAGAGGAGTATGGGGGTTAGCGTCTGTATCACCAGCGAGATGCTTCCGGCGGTGCCTATGTCTATGTTGTATCTGCCGCATTTAAGGGTCCGGGGGTTGAAGTATAGGCGGGTTGAGCCCTTCTCAGCTCCCACGACCTCGGCGTCTGTGAGGAGCGCCGCGGCTCTCACGCCGGTTAGGTGTTGCGGCTGGAGGCCGGGGTTTGCCCTCTTGGCGCGTATGTTTATAATCTCCACTGGCCTGCCCAGAAGCGCCGACAGGGCTATAGAGGTCCTCAGTATCTGGCCGCCGCCTTCTCCGTAGGAGCCGTCTATTCTCACCGCCACGTCTACCTCCAGCGCCGGGTTTTTAAGCCTCTCCCCACGGCGGTGGAATGCTTATATACACCACATAAGGCCCCTCCCATGGGTGAGGAGGTTCAGATCGGCGCGACAGCTGTGGGCATCAAGACGGCTGGGGGCGTGGTGCTGGCGGCTGAGAAGAGGGTGTCGTACGGCTTCTACACCCTGAGCTCCTCTGGCAAGAAGGTTTTCGTCGTCGACGACAAGCTGGCGATTGCCTCGGCCGGCATAATCGCCGACATGCAGACCCTGGCTAAGATTCTCAAGCTGAATGCCAAGGCTTACGAGCTGGAGATGAAGAAGAAGCCCTCTGTCCACGCCATGGCTAAGCTCCTCTCGGTGGTTATGTTCAGCAGGAGGTTTATGCCCTTCTTCGCCGAGGTGCTCGTGGGGGGCGTCGACGAGGAGGGGTCTCACCTAATTGTAATGGACCCCCTGGGGAGTCTAATTGAGGATAACTACGCCGCGTTGGGCACAGGCGCGAAGCTAGCCGCCGCTGTGCTGGACGGCAACTACAGGAACGACATGTCGATAGAGGAGGCCAAGAAGCTGGCTGTGCAGGCGCTTAAGGCCGCCATCGAGAGGGACCCCGTCTCCGGCGGGGGGATCGACCTCGTTGTTGTGGATGAAAAAGGGGCCAGGGAGGAGGAGGTTAGGGTGCAGTTGGTGATTTAGAGAGCTCTTTTTGAAGCTCCGTCGGGACCTCCTGCTCCTCAAGGGTGCTTAAGTCGCCCAGCGGCTGGTCCGCGGCCAACGCCCTAAGGACGCGCCTCATCACCTTCCCAGTCCTCGTCTTGGGTAGCTTACCCACTATGGCTATCTTCCCCACCACCGCCACGGGCCCCAGGGTTTTGCGTAGGTGCTGGGCCACCTCATCCTCTGTTATCTTCGCCCCGAGCTTGGGGACTACAAATACGCCCAGCACCTCTCCCCTGACTGGATCTGGTATGCCCACCACGGCGGCCTCCGCCACGGCTGGGTGCGAGGTGAGTATGTCCTCCACCTCTCTGGTGGATAAGCGGTGGCCGGCCACTTTAATCACGTCGTCTGACCTGCCGAGTATGTGGAGGTGCCCCTCCTCGTCTATGTAGCCCAGGTCGCCCGTGGCGTAGTAGCCGGGGAAGCGGGACCAGTAGCTCTTGACGTATCTCTCCGGGTCTTTCCAGAGGGTGTGGAGGAAGGCGGGGGGCAGGGGGGGCTTTACGGCTATGTGGCCCTTCTGCCCGGGGTGCAACTCCCGGCCGTCGTCGTCGAGGACCACGAGCCTCAGGGTGGGGTAGGGGAGACCCACGGAGCCGTATTTGTATCTAAACCCGCCGAGGTTCATGGAGCCGGGCGCCGTCACGAAGCAGGCGGTCTCCGTCTGGCCCCATATGTCGGCTATCTGACAGTCAGCCCTCTCGCGGCATAGGTACCTCCTCATCCAGTTGTAGGCTTCTTCGTTTAGCACCTCGCCGGTGGGGTAGAGGGCCATGAGGGTGTCTAGCTTATACCTCATTGGCCACTCCTCGCCGTACTTCATAAGAAGCCTAATGGCGGTGGGGGAGAAGAGGAGGTGCGTAACTTTGTAGGTGTCTACAATCTCCCACCAGACCCCTGGGTGAGGGTAGTCGGGCGCGTCTTCGTACCAGAGCACGGTGAGGCCGTTTAGGAGGGGGCCGTGCACGCCGTAGTGGTGGCCCGATATCCAGCCGATGTCGGCTGTGGAAAAGAAGACTATGTCGTCGCGGAACTCCCTCTCGGCCCCCACCAGGTGGTTAAAGGCGTACTAGATCCACACCATGTACTGGCCGTGTAGGTGGAGTATCCCCTTGGGCTTCCCCGTGGTGCCCGAGGTGTAGAGGATGAAGAGCGGCGAGTCGCCGCTGACCCACTCAGGCTCGGCGTAGGCGTTCGGCGGTATTTTAGATATTTCTTCACGCCACCATCGCCATGAAGATGCCGCTGTCTACGCCTATCGAGGCGTTTATATCTACGGGCGTGATTAGCATAGGCAAAGACACAGATATGGATAAGGCGGTTGAGCTAATAATGATGCACAACATCTGCTATCTGGTAGTTGTTAACGAAAAGGGGGGCTCGTAGGAATGGTGTCTATTAGAGACGTCCTCCGCGAGCTTAAATCCCCGGCTAGCCCTTAGTTTTTGACAATTTGTTTATCAATATGGGGACTATTTTGTACAAGTCCTCCACGACGCCGTAGTCTGCGTTTTGGAAGATGGGCGCAGAGGGGTCGTTGTTTATTGCCGCGATGATGCGGCTGTCTAATATACCCGCTATGTGTTGCGGCTGACCGGAGATGCCGATGGCTAGGTAGAGCTTCGGCTTCACCTTCTTGCCGGAGAGCCCAACCCAGTGCTCCTCTGGCAACCACTTCAAGTCCGCGGCTATGGGGCGGGAGCAACCCACCTGGCCGCCTAGCACTCTGGCTAGTTCAAAAGCCATTTGGAGATCCTCCTTCTTCTTGAAGCCCCTGCCCACAGACACGATTATCTCCGCCTCCTCCAGCTTAACGGCGCCCCTCGCCTTCTCCTCCACAGACACGATTTTCATCTTAGAACCAACCTGGAGAGCCACTTTTTCGACTGCGGTCTGGACTGCCGGCGGCTGGCCCTGGAACCTGCCCGGCGCAACTGTTACGACAACTGGTGGAGCGGCCTCCACAGCCGCCACGGCCTTGTTGCCGAAGACGTATCTCTCCGCCTTCAACACGCCGCCCTCCACCCTCAGCGAAAGCACGTCTGTCAAGAATTCGGCCCCCAGCCTCTGCGCCACCAGGCCCCCCACGGTCTTCCCGTTTTTAGTAGACGGCAACAACACTACCTGGTAGCTCTGGGCGGCCTTGACAACAGCCTCCGCGACCGCGTCGGGTAGCCTCGGATCTACCTCAGCCACCAACGCCCTGTGAGCCACTCCCTTGACGGCCTCGGCTTCCCTTTCGCTGAAGACCAGCGCCGCGACTTCTCCGCCTAGTGTAGACGCGGCGTATAGAAGCTCCCTGTTGGGGTAGACCACTAGGGCCTTCATATCACCCCCTCCTGTCTGAGGTACTGTATCAACTTCTCAGCCTTCTCCTCCGGCGTGCCGTCTTTAATAACCACCCTTTTCCTCTGTATTACAAGGGGCCTGTAGGCGGCGGCTATCCTGGGCGCCACCTCGACGCCGAGGTCGGCTAGGGTGAGCCTATTTACTGGTTTCTTCATAGCGGCCCTAATTGCGAGCAACGTGGGGATGCGCGGCTGGTTGATCTCCCTCGTCACCGAGACAACAGCCGGTAGCTGAACCTCCACAACCTCCACGTGGTCCTCCAAGTCGCGCCTGGCTATTAGCCTCCCCCCCTCTACCTTCAGCTCTCTCACGTAGGTCACCACGGGCCAGCCCAGCTCCGCGGCGACTCTAGCGGGTATCTGCCCCGTGTAGTTGTCGACAGTGGCCTCCCCGGCCAGTACTATGTCCGCGCCGACTTTTTTAACCACAGCGGCCAGCGCCTTTGCCGTGACTACGTGGCTCGCGTTTAGCAACCTCTCGTCGGCGACGAGGTACGCCTCGTCCAGGCCCATGGCCAGGGCCTCCCTCAACACGTTCTCAGCCTCCTGGGCCTTTTTCTGGAGGGGCCCCCACTTCAGCACAGTGACGGCGTACGCCTTGTCCTGCCCCTTTAGCTTCACCGCCTCCTCAATGGCGTTTCGGTCTATGTCGCTGATTTTCAGCGGGGTTTCCTCCGTCGCCACCGTATCCCTCACCCGGAGCTGGCCCGTGTCGAGCGCTGTCTTGACCAGGACAGCCACCTTCATAGCCCCCCAAATGTGTACCTATTTAAAGAATATACAGCCAAATAGAGAACCGGCTAGCCCCTCTGATCAATGGGCACGTACCTCAGCCCCAGCGGACCTGTGTACCTCTCGGTGGGTCTAATTAGGCGGTTTGACTGTCGGTACTCCAGCACGTGCGCCACCCACCCAGCCACTCTAGACACGGCGAAGGTGGGGAGATTTAGGTCAACCGGTAGCCCCAGGTATCTGAAGATGACCGCGGCGTAGAGGTCTGTGTTGGGGTATATGCCCTTCTGCGAGAGCTTAGACGTCACGTACTCCTCTAGCTTCTCCGCCAGCTCGACCCAGCGGAAGTCGCCCCTCTCAGCCGCCAGATCTCTAGCGAGGAGGCGCAGTACTCTCAGACGGGGGTCAGGTCCCTTTTTATACAGCCTATGTCCAAACCCTGGGATCCTCCTCCCCCTGGCTAGCTGCTCGTCTACCCAGCTCTGCACCCTCTGGACGCTCTCCACCTCCTCAAGCATCTTGGCCGCGTCGACGTTTGCCCCCCGTGGAGCGGCCCCTTGAGGCTTGCTATTGCGGCGGTGACGGCGGCGTACATGTCCGCCAGCGTCGAGGCCACCGACACCGCGGTGAAGGCGCTGTTGTTCATAGAGCGTTCGGCGTATATCACCAACATGACGTCGAGGGCCCTCACCTCGCGGGGACTCGGCCTCTCCCCCCTCACCGC
>NZ_JBMFKV010000072.1:0-9595 GCF_049971835.1 Pyrobaculum sp. | reverse complement strand
TGGGGCGCCCCGGCGCCTCCTTGACCTTTTCCCTGGTACGGTTCCACCACAACACCTCAAATCCTTGCGCCGCGGCCCGCTTTGCGAAGGCCTTCCCCATGTTGCCCATGCCGACTATGGTGATTTCCATGGCTCTTCAACACATAGGTGTTTATATCTCTGTGCTCAATCTATTGCGTGAGGCTGTTGCGGACAGACCCCACGAGGCCGGATCCCTACGTCATCAAGTCCGCGGCCGAGGTGTTGAACAGAGGCGGCATAGTGGCGGCCCCCACGGAGACGGTATATGGCCTATTTGCACACGCCTATAGAGAAGACGGCTGTATAAAGGTGTTTAAAGCAAAGGGCCGCCCCATGGACAACCCCTTGATAGTCCACGTCGACTCTCTCGAAATGGCTGAGGAGGTCGCGGAGATACCGAGAGACATCGCAGAGGTGCTAAGGCGGGTATGGCCAGGCCCCATCACGGTGGTGGCTAAGTCGCGTGGAGTTATTTCTAGATGCGTGACCGCGGGGCTGGACACAGTCGCCGTGAGGGCGCCGGCTCACCCTGTGGCTCTTGCCATAATTAGAGAGCTGGGGGCCCCTATTGCGGGGCCCAGCGCCAACAAGGCAGGTAGGCCGAGCCCCACCACTGCGTTGCACGTAGTTGAGGATCTAGACGGCGAGGTGGATCTCATAATAGACGGGGGGCCTACCTTCTTCGGCGTGGAGTCCACCATTATAAACGTCACGAGGAGGCCACCTGCGTTGCTCCGGCCCGGTCCCTTTACTGTGGAGGAGTTGGAGAGGTTTTTCGGCGCTGTGGAGATTCCGCCGGTGGCGCGGGGGGTGGCGGAGGCGGAGGTGGCTCTTGCGCCGGGTATGAAGTACCGCCACTACGCCCCGGAGACGGCGCTTGTAGTTGTGCATTTCGATCTAGGAGAGGCCGTTAGGGCCTTGAAGTCTAGGGGGCTTAAGGTGGCCGTGCTGTGTGCAGTTGGTAAATGCGCAGAGGCCGACTACGTGATTGATATGGGTTCTGATTTATACGAGGTGGCGAGAAATTTATACAAGTCGCTGAGAGACCTCGACAGGCTTGGAGTGGACGTGGGTTTGGCGCCGGCCTTGGAGGAGCGGGGCATAGGTCTGGCTATTATGAACAGGTTGCGTAAGGCTACGGGGCATAGGGAGGTTTTTAATACTGGACAGCTACTGTCGGTGGTATGAGCTGGGTTGAGGAGTTCTTTGACGATGTATATCTCGATTTTATGCAGTACTACCGGAACGAGGAGGTTTCTAAAGTAGAGGCCGCCTTTGTCCAGCGGAGTCTGGGCGTGAGGGCGGGGGCGCGGTTTCTGGACGTGGCTTGCGGCCATGGGAGGCATATGGCGCATATGCCCCGGGACTCGGTGGTGGGCATTGATATAAAGCTTGAGTATCTGAGACATGCCAAGAGGTTTGGGGATGTGGTGCAGGCCGACGTTAGGCTGATGCCTTTTCGAAAAGGGGCCTTCCACGGGGCCTACATCATGCACTCTACCTTCGGCATGTTTGGGGACGAGATAGACATGGAGATGTTGACGTGGCTTTCCGGCGTTGTTAAGATGGGCGGGCGCCTCTTGATAGACGTAGCGAATAAAGATAAGGTGGAGGGAATATACGCCTCGCTGGGCGAGATGTGGAATTTCTGGCTGACGGCGGGGCCCTACAGAGTACTCAGCACGGCGTACTACAACCCCATCACGTCTAAAATCAGGGAGACGAGGCTTATTTACAAAAACGGGAAGTACATTGGCGAGAAAACTCTAGAGCTTAGGCTGTACAGCCTTGGCGAGTTGCGCCTGCTTTTAACAAACGTGGGCTTTGTCATAGAGAATCTCTATGGAGACTTCAGCGGCGAGGCTTATTCAAAAAATTCCGACCGGCTGATAGTGGTCGCCGTCAAGGCGGGGGGCGTGTCCAGAGGCTTGAGACAAGCGGTGGAGTGGGTGGAGTAAGCCTCCGCATAGGGGGGTAAAAGATAAATCCACTCCCCGTCGCTGGGTATATGCGCGTCTTGTCTTTTCCCAACGCTCTCGACATCGCGTATGAGCTTGGGGGTCTTGGCCCGGTTTCTCAAGTGGAGGAGAGGGTTTTCCCAGATGGGGAGGTGCTCGTCCGGGTACCTGAGGCGGATGAGGGGGTTGTGTTGGTGGCTAGGCTCTATCCGGGTGTTAACGATAACCTGGTTAAGCTACTCATCACGCTAGATGCGTTAAACGACATGGGGGTGGGGAGGATAGTCCTCGCCATCCCCTATACGCCTTACGCGAGGCAAGATAGGCGTTTTAGGCCGGGCGAGCCTATTAGCTCGAAGACTGTGTTTAAGTTACTTAGCCAGCTCGGCGTCTCTGCCATCGTCACGGTGGATCTGCATAAGGAATACGTGACGGAGTACGCGCCGAGGGTTTTGGTGAGAAACATCTACCCAGCGGAGGAGTTCGCCAAGGCCCTTCCCAACGTCGACGTGGTTATAAGCCCAGACTTCGGCTCCGTCCGCAGAGCGGAGTCTCTGGCAAAGGCCCTGCGCGTTCCCTATACCTATTTCGAGAAGTATCGGGATAGGAACACGGGGGCTATAACTCTCATTCCCAGACAGGAGCTGGATTTGAGAAATAAAAGCGTGGTCCTTGTTGACGACATCCTCTCCACTGGGGGGACGCTTGTTGAGGCCTGCAGATCTGCGAGGACTCTGGGCGCCTCTGCGGTTTACGCAGCGGTGACTCACTGCCAGCTTCTAAAAGACGCCAGGGAGAGAGTGAGGAGCTGTGTAGATAGGCTTGTCTGCACAGACTCTATTCTTAACGAGTTTGCCGAGGTAAAAATCGGACCAGTTCTGAGGAGGGAGGTGGAGGCACTACTATAGCCGCCAGTACCGCCCAGCGTGGCGCCTCACCTCTATAGCTAACTCCTCGAACCGCTTGTAGGCGCTGGGCGCGCTTTCTGTCTGGGCCTCGCTGGGGGCGAACTCCCCCGCCGTGGCGAGGCGTATAAGGGCCTTGGTGCCTCTCTTAATAACAGATCGGTTGTAGCCCCCCTCGAGTAGAAATACAGTGGGCCTCTGCAACTTCAATATGGCGTCTATGGCGTAGAGGTAGCCCTTGAGGGAGAGATTGAGATCTGCAAGAGGGTCGTCTCTGTGTGCATCCCATCCCAGCGACACTATCACCAGCCTGGGGTTGTACTGCCTCAAGATGGGGATTATGAATTCGTCCACCACCTTGACGTAGATGTCGTCTCCAGCCTCTGGGGGCAGTGGGATGTTTATGTTGTAGCCCTCGCCTCTGCCCTCGCCCACCTCCTCTGGATACCCGGTTCCGGGGTACAGGGTGGCTGGGTGTTGATGTGTTGATATGTAGAGGAGATCTTTTGCGTAGAGTATCTCCTGGGTGCCGTTTCCGTGGTGGACGTCTATATCCACCACAGCCACGCCTTCCCCGAGGTATAGGGCGCCGATCGCCGCCGTGTTGAATATACAGAACCCCTGGGTGGGCGCGGTTAGGGCCCTCCCCACGAACCCGGCGTGGTGGCCCGGAGGCCTCGAAGCCACCAAAGCCACCTCTCTCTTATCGATGGCGTTGGCCACCGCCGAGACTGAGAGAGCCGCCGCGTTGCAGGTGCCGGGGGAGATATACGTGTCGCCGTCTATCTCAGCGCCGCCTCTTTCACATATCCTTTTCACATAATCTACATAGCTCTTGTCGTGAACTGCGTATATCAAGTCCCAGGCGTCGGCCCGCATCTCGGGCTCTTTTACAACGGCGCCCGCCTCCAAGACGCCCTCCACTAAATAATCCAGTCTGTCAGGGGCCTCGGGGTGTCTAAAGGGCGGGACGTGTTTCTTAAACACGTCGGAGTAGTATACAAGCATGTGGTTTTCGACATGCCGCTAGTTAAATCTTTCAGTTGCTTAAAGCTATCTAAGTATAACGTGTCGATACTTAAGAAGAGACAGGAGAAGAAAGACGAAGACGAGCTGGAGAAACTACTGTCAGAACTTAAGAAGGATGAAGAGGCTGAGGCGAGGGACGCCGCGGTAGTCTCTATACAAATAGCCGGGTTGAGAGAACTGGTCAGGGCTATTGAGAAGCTGACTGAGGCGGTTAAGAAATGTAACGAAGAGACGTAAATTGCCTAAATCTCTCAACTATTTTTTCTACTACTAATTCAACCATTAACCTCCCCCTCTCTGCAGATACCTCACCTGGCTTTAAACAGCCCACTACCCCCGTCTTGGAGAACTCCGCCACCCGTTTTTTTCCAAAGAGGGAAATATCGCCTTCGCAAATCTCCACGAGCTCCCCGACTAGCGATCCGCCGATCGCCAAGTATATACTCGTCTCGTCGCTTCCCGCGTGGTCTCTGGGGGATGCAATAGCCCATATGTTTACAGGCAGTACCCGCGGCCCCAGTTCATAATTTAACTGCTCCGAGATTAGCTTCACAGCGTCCCATACACCGCCATGACCCACAACCACAACCACAACTCCACACTTCTCCACGGCCGACCTCAACAGATCTTCAAGATATGGCAAGAAACTGCGGCACTTTACCGAAATTGTCTGGGGGAAGTCTCTGTGCTCTTCGCTACAGCTGTAGTAAATAGGTGGGAGAGATCTGGCGCCTATCCTCTCGGCTACTTTATCAGCCACGTATCTCGCCACCTCGGCATCTACTGTAGGCGGCAGGTGGGGGCCGTGTTGTTCGTAGGAACCCACCGGCAGTAAACAGACCACGGGGCCCCCACATCCCAAGATTTTTATTTAATTGGCAACTCTAGTTTACACGCGCCAAGTTTATATACACACTTTAGTTGACCGCCATGTGCATAAGGTAACACTGATGGCGTTGAAAGGCTACCGAGAGTGGACAGAATCCCTCGGCCCCAGGCGTGAGCACATCATACAGAAAACACAGGCGCGCCTACACGAGACGCTGTGGAGAAGCTTCACCTCGATAGGCGCGCTCCCCCACCACTTTAGATACGACTACCTCATAGCGCTGACTAACAACATCAACGCTGAGTTTATCCGCAAGGCAGTCGACAAGATTAGACGTGTATCGCCTGTGGGGGTCGAGTTCTGCGAGGGCACCGGCGAGACGCCTATGGAGGCGTATAAAAACTGCGGACGTGCAAGCGGCCTAGGCGGTGAAGTAGCCGTGGTGGGGCACATGGATGTGGTAAACAGCACAGGCACGACCAGGGTCAACGGGCCGCTGTACGTATACCGCCAGGTACAAGACCTCCTCAAACAAGCAACAGACTTCTGTAGAGACGTGGGCTGTATGGTGTTCTACCTCGGCGGAGATAACATTATGTTATTCCTCCCCACCCCCAAAGCCGCCTACGAGCTACACGACTACCTAAATGCCAATCTACGGATTGGCATAGGTATAGCGAAGAGGCCCTACAACGCCTTCGTTAAGGCCACCCGGGGGCTCGACGACCTGAGGCGCAGAGGCGCGGCCGGCGTCAAGCTGGTGAAATGAGGCCCTACGTATATCTGATGGCCGCCGTTACGGTGGATGGGAGAATAGCCAGCAGAACTGGGTACTCACGGCTGTCGTGTCCCCACGACTTAAAGAGACTACACGCCATGAGGGCAAATGTAGACGCAGTAATTATAGGCGCCAACACGGCAATTGTAGACAACCCCAAGCTCACTGTACGATATGTAGAGGGGAGAAATCCTGTGCGCGTATTGATAGACGGGGCGCTCCGCGTCCCTACGACGCTTAGAATTTTTGACAACTCGGCGCCAACTATTATTTACACCTCTAGACGCGCCCCCCCTGAAAAAATAGAGGGGCTGAGGGGGAGGGGCGTTGAAGTCGTCATCATAGGCAAGGAGAAGATAGACCCGGGAGACGTGCTAAGAGACTTGTACAGGCGAGATATAAAAAAGGTGCTTCTGGAGGGCGGCGGCAGGACTAACTGGGAGTTTCTCAACAGATGCCTAGTAGATGAGTTGATAGTCACCATAACCCCCTATGTATTTGGCAACGGCGTCTCGCTAATAGAGGGGGAGGGCTACTCAAACACCGAGGATGCACCCTTCGTTCTCGAGCTGGCCGGTGTAAAGCTGTGTGAATGCGGGAGAGAGGTTGTGCTCACCTACCGGCTGAGATGTAAAAATAAGTTTACACAAAATATATGACTCGGAAAAATGAGTTTACTATGCAAAATATTGAGCGGGCGATCAGTGCCCTAAGGGCCGGGAGGCTTGTCATGATATACGACGGCGATGACAGAGAGGCGGAAGTCGACTTTGTTATACGTGCCGATGTGGTTGATCCGGCCACTGTGCGGTGGCTAAGAGAAAACGCAGGGGGTTTGCTGTGCTTCGCCACGACCCGGGAGATTGGAAAAATCCTCGGGCTGGAATTTTTAAGCGAGTACTACAAAAGAAGAGGCTTCCACTCCACAGCCCCATACGGCGACGAGCCTGCCTTCATGGGGTATGTCAACCACATCAAAACTAAGACGGGCGTAAGGGACTCAGATAAGGCCCTCACCATTAGGGAACTTGCAAAAGTTGTAGAACTGGCCCTTAAAGATCCAGAGGAGGCGAGGGAGGCCTTCCGGAGGCAATTTTACCTCCCAGGCCACGTGCCTGTGTTGGGAGGGCGTATAGGAGAGAGGTGGGGCCACACAGAACTCTCTCTAATACTCGCCAGAGCCGCCGGCCTGCCGCCGGCAGTGGTCATCATAGAGATCTTGGGACGCCACACCGAGGCGATGCCCGTCGACGAGGCAAGAGAACTAGCTAAGTCACTGGACATCCCGTTGATAACGACTGAAGACATCAAAGCCTTAATTTAATCTTAATCTTGGCGATCTTTGCATCGTTGAGAAACTTCACTACGTAAGGCGCCAGGCGCTCCACCTCCCTCCTCGGCACCGTATGCCACGTGGGGCATGTGCGGTCGACATCCACCTTCTCGCCGTCGAAGATAAGCGGGTAGATGCGGCAACCAATTGGCCTAATGTCGTAAATTTTACAACTTCTCGAAGCTGGGTCGTAGAAATAACAATGGCCATCTATATTTCTCAAGCGGTATACTCCGTCTTTCTCCACGGCGAAGTCCTCCAGCCTGTACCCAGCCGATGTTATACGCTCAATATCCTCCGCCAACAGCTCCATTTCCGTGCCTACACAGCAGATGCCACACTTTATACATCTAAAACTCACCTCAAACCACTTGAGATCCCGCCACACATAGGCGGCAGGGACATGAAATAAAATATTTTTATTGAGCAGACGCACCGGCTAAGGTGTACGACGTCGTTATTGTGGGCGCCGGCCCCGCCGGCTCGGCCGCGGCCATCATGGCCAGGAGGCTGGGGCTCAAGGCAGTTGTCATCGACAGGAGAGAGCCGCCACGGGAAAAGCCCTGCGGCGGCGGCCTCACCCCCCGTAGCTGGAAGCTTCTAAACGCGCTGGGCGTGGAGTACCCCATCTACGGCGCCTGTAGGGAGATTGAAACCCGCGCCGCGGGCTACAGCTACGTGTTGAGAAAAGAGCCCATTCTCGTGACGAGGAGGCCCCAGTTCGACCACGCCCTGCTAAAGCAAAGCGGAGTCGACTTCATAAGAGACGAGGTAATTAATGTGAAAAACAACACTGTGGTTGGAAGAGGCGGGGAGTACCAGGCGAGGGTTGTGATAGGAGCCGACGGCGCCACGAGCGCCGTGGCGAGGTCCATCGGGGCGGGGAACTACCAAGGCCACAAAACCCACGCCATTGCCTACATGACTATAGCAAGGGGGCCCGCAAGCGAGCGGTGCGTAGTTGACTTCGACGCGGTTATAAACACCACAGGACAGCTAGGCTACAGCTGGATATTTCCCGTGGACGAGGGGGCGAATATAGGCGCCGGCGTGGGCTGGGGGAGGTGGATAGACCTAAGAAGGCTCGTGGTGGAGTACGCAGAGAAAGCCGGCTACAAACCCGGGCCAGTGCTGGGGCACCCACTCTCCCTAGGCTACGTCAAGAGCCTCGGCACGAGAAATGTGTTGCTCGCCGGCGAAGCCGCGGGGCTTGTCGACGCCACCACGGGGGAGGGGATTTACTACGCAGTGGCCAGCGGAGCCGCCGCAACCCTCGCGGCTTACACAGCGTTGAAGATCTGGGGAAGCGAAAAACACGCCGCTGAGATCTACCAAAGGCTTGTAGAGCCCTATGTGGAGGAGGTGAAGAAGACCAGAGCCATTTCACGCATCGCGAGGATCATCGGCAAGAGGAAAACCGTAATTAAACTCCTCGGCAGGAGACTTCTAAATCTCTACACCAGAGTCTACACCGGAGAGGCCACCTACAGCCTCCTGCTAAAGCCCATAGACAAGTCATAACTCAACTTCAGAAAGCTGCTCGAGTACATACTTCCTAATCTCTGCCTCTCCCGGAACCTCTCTGACGACCCTGCCGTCCTCAATCCACTTAACCAAGAGGGGCTCTCCACACGGCGGAGGGCTACCCCAGGTAACAGCCACGTGCCTACTGCCGCATTTATACAGTTGCTTAAACCCCGGCAACTTCCCCCTCTTGGTGATGGGGACCCATCTACCCCCCACCTCCACCTCCACGATATCCATAGACACGTCTACGGAGGGCGGAAAGGCGATGGAGGTCCCGACGCCGAAGCCGTCAACCACGTCTTTTAAAGCCTCTATCTGCGGCTCGTCCAGCCCCCCGCTGACGAAAATCTTCACGTTTTTATAGCCGTTGAGGTCAAGAGCCCACCTTACCTCCTCGACGATTTTTCTAATATTCCCCCGCCTGCTACCTGGCGTGTCCAGCCTCACCCCGTGGAGCCTCTCCCCCAGCAACCTGGCCGCCAGAAGGGCCTCCTCCCTCTCGTCGAGAAACGTATCGGCAAGCACTATGCGGGGCACCTCCGGGGAGACGGTCTTGTCGAACCAGACCCACGCCAAGGTGTGGTCGCCCGCCACGGCCCTGAATATAATCATCAAGGCATGCGGCATGGTGCCCGACGGCTTTATCCCAATCAACTCCGCCCCCATGACGGTGGCCACCCCGTCGCAACCTCCGATATACGCCGCGCGGTCCGCCATAGGCTGAATAGCGGGGTGAAGCGCCCGCGCTCCGAAAAAGAGACAAGTCTTTTCACCTGCTATCTTCTTCACGCGGGCCGCCTTGGTGGAAATGCTGGAATAGTGTCTAACCACGCCCAGAATCGCTGTCTCCAACACAGCAAATTCCAGATAGGGACCCTCGATAACCATAATGGGGTCGTTTTCGTAAAACAGAGTGCCCTCGGGCAGGGCGTACAGCGTTATCCTCCTGCCCCGTAGAATTTCAACCACTTCCTTAAGCCCCGTGAACACCGCCCACTTAAAGCCCCTGGGAAGAGAGGCCACGTGGAACTCGGCCCTCACCCTCACATCAGCAAGCCCCGCGTTTTTCAAAACCTCCACCGTCCTGGCGAAATATATGTCAGTGGTTCTCCCTGACAAAATATCTGAGGGGGACGCATGGAGGGCGACGTGGTAGAGACGTACACACACGACGAAGTGGTGAGATATCTCAGCTTCGTGCCCATAGGGAACAGG
>NZ_JBMFKV010000071.1:0-9679 GCF_049971835.1 Pyrobaculum sp. | reverse complement strand
ACACCGTTGCCGAAGGCGGAGTGCGTTGGGAGAATAGCCGTTACAGAATTAGGAAGAGAAAAGTGTACAAGGGCACGCGGCGGGTGGGTGCCAAGGATCCCGTGACGGGGACTGCGCTGTGAATAGGCCACGCTGATGGGGCGCCTCGCTATACACTTTCCACGACTCCCCACAGTAGGTCGTGGCGGAATCTGAAGGCTTCGCGCGTCCTCGTGTCGAAGACTTCGAACTCGTCGTTCACCGGCTTTATTAGATACGGCCCCACCCGCTCCGGGGGGTGGCCCGAGGTGGACAGGGCGAGGTACATGGCGGCCGCCATGACGGGGCCTCTGAGCTTGGGGCAGAAAAACGCCGCGGTCTTCCCGTTCGCAACCAGCTCCTCCAGCCTCCTGCAGAACTCCTCCATAGCCCCCTCGTCCCCTACAAGCTCCACGGCTCTGAGGGCCCACTTAACCGCGATGCCGAATTCAATCCCGACGCGGGCGAAGAACCACGCGTCGCTTGTGTTAGCCGCCAGCTTAGCCCGCTGCGCCTCTAGGAGCCGCAACTGCTCCGTGGTGTAGCCGGAGTTGTCGCCTCCCAGCAACACGTTGATGTACTCCCTGAGGAGGCCCCAGCCGCCCGATCCCAACCTCTCCTCAAAAGCCCTGTCCACCACCTCCCCCACCCAGTCTACCAGCCTCCGGAGGCCCTCCCTCCACGGCGCGGGGCCGTCGCACCCGCAGTCCCGGCTCCACCTGCCCAGCCCGTGGGGGCAGCTCCACGACGTTCTCTCGATGATCTCCACCTCCCCCCTGTACCCCCTCTCGTAGAGGGCGCCGAGGTTGCCCAGCTCGCCCCGCCTCGCCTCTATGAAGTGGGCCAGCAACCTGTCGCCCCCCTTTATGTGGTGGCCGAAGGTCTCGCCGTCGAGCGCAACTACGACGTCGCCAGAGGCGCCTTTCAGCAACTCTCCAAACTTCTCAAATCCGGAGAAGGCCAGGGCGTTGGAAAGCTCCTCGTCCCTCACGAATACGGCGATGCTCCTACCACTAGGCAAGACGACTTTATACGGCCCGCCAGCGCGGCGCCCCTTCACCTGGCTCTGGGTGAGCACCGTGTAGTAGATGCCGCTGTCCACCAGCACCTCTAGAGTCTCCAGATCCACCGCCATCTCAGGTAGCCACATCCCCTCGGGGCTCCTTTTGAAAACCCTCTTGAAGTACTCCACCCCCCAGTAAACCAAGACGTCCCTATCCCTCCTGGGGACTAGGGGCAGAATTACGTGGTAGTAGGGATGCGCCAGGGCGTTGCCGTGCCCCCACCTCTCCAGCCCCGCCCTATCCCCCTCCAGCAACGCCTTGTAGACAAGGGGCCTGTGCGCCCTGAGCCAGTTCATCAGAGGAGGTCCCACGTCGAAGCTAACCCAGCCGTAGTTCCCCAGCTCGGCGTTGGGCTCGTAGCACTCCCTCGAAACCCTCTCGTTCCAGTGCCTGTAGGGCGAGGCGGAGGGCTCCGGCAGTATAAGCTCAAGCCACGGGTCAGCCCTCTCCGGCTGGTAGAGATGGAGATGAAAAACAATCACGTGTAGAAGCCGCTGTGGATATATAAACTAACAGCCAAATAGATGCAATATTTAAACACCACTATTAGACACGTCGTGGATCGCCTAGCCGCGGTCGCGCTAGCCACCTCGGTGTTTGCCTTAGTGCTAATGGCGACATACTACATAATAGTGGTCAGGTCACCCACGGAGTTTAGGAATATCACTAAAAAAGAGCTGTTAGTAATCGCCGCCATTTTACTTATCTTCTTTACCGCGACCTGCCTCCTCGTCCACTGCCTTAAGTAGGGCCGGTATGACCACCTCGGCGTCGTCGGGCCCCACGTACTTGATGTTAATCAACTGGACGCCACCCCGGAACTGGAAGTATACAAATTCGCAGAAGCCGCCGAGGAGGGGGCGCCTCCTGGCCAGCACTCTGTAGCGCTCGGTGATCTCCACGGCCTCGGCCCCCTCGGGGACCTGCGCCACTTCTCTAAACACGTCCATGGAAATGACGCGGGTTCCGTCCTCCTCCACGATCCGCGCCACGGGCTCCCCCCTCTCGTCGACGTAGGTCTTGACAATAGGCACGGGGTGGGAGAAAAACCAGTTTAAAAAAGAGAGTTGTAAAAAGCTTAGATTTGTTCTACTTCGGCAACTGGCTCCTTCCTCCTCGACAGGGCGAAGTACAGCCCGGCGGCGGAGAGTCCGCCGACGGTGGCCACGGCGTCTAGCGTGGTGATGGGCACCCCACCCACGACGGCCACGATGGGTGTCTTCACCACCTTCTCCACGTCGCCGTTTACCTCTATGTCCTGGCTTACCTTGACCCTGCCTCCGACGTCGACGTTCACCTTGTAGGTGCCGGCCAGCACGTCTTTGAACACTATGGCGCCGGCGCCGTCTGTCTTGCCCGACGCCGGGAAGCCCTCAAGCGAGACCGAGGCCTCGCTGATTGGCTGGTTCAACGCGCCGACCACCACCACCTTCACGTTGTATATGCCGAGGGTCACCGGCTGGGGCTTGGCCACCAGCGAGTTGACCACCACCTGCGCCGCCTTTACGCCCTTGTAGCTGACGTCCACTGTGAAGGGCTCGGGCTTGTAGACCTTAACCTCTACGTATCCCGCGGAGGCCGAGGCCTCGAATTTGTCTGCTGTGGCTGATAGGTAGGACACCGGCCTGCCCTTGGTGTCCACCACGGGTATCCTCATGGGGGACCAGTTAATCATGAAGGTGTAGACGCCTGGCTCCTTGGTGTCGCCTATCTGCACCACGAGGTAGGCCTGCCTCCCGTCTGGCGAGATGGAGGCCGCCCTCAGCCCGCTACCCCACACCAGCTTGACGTCTGTGGCGTTGCTAATCATGGCGTTGCCGGGCGTCCTCACGGCTACTATCCTCGCCAGCTCGGGTAGCTGCATCACGATGGCTGTCCACTGGCCGTCGGCCAGCTCTGCCTCGGTGACGTTGACGAGGGCGCGGTCGGGCAACCACTTCACCTGGGCCTCCTTGTAGACGATGGGTATGTAGATCACGTTGACGGCGCTGGGTAGGTTTGTCGACACCTTGAACTGCTCGCCGTACACCAGTGCTATCTTGTACCTAATGTTGAAGTTCCACACCGGGGGCACCAGGTACGAGACGCTTCTCACTATGATGTTCTGGTTCACGTCGGTTATTGTGTCCACTAAGCCGCCCTCAATAGATATGTCGCCGGCGGCCTCCTTGCCTATTATGTTGGCGTCAGCTGTGTATGCAAACACGGCGTAGCCGAGCAACCTCCATCCCTGGGGCACCCCCACCTCTGCCCCGGTCACCGCCAGCTGGCCGCTGGCTTGGACAGTCGCCGTCTGTTTAGAGAGGGACTTCACAAGTATTGCGGCTGGCATGGGGGCGCCCTGGGCGATGGATATCTTGTACTTGCCCGGGGTGTTTATCTCGACGACCTTGGGCTCGACGCGGTATACGGTGGCGGGTGTGCCGTCGGGCTTCTCCACCGCCTTCACCACGTAGGGGGCGTAGGGCTCAATGGTGAGCCTGGCCATAGCGTTGAAGCCCTGGGCCAGCTTGCCGTCTGGCACGTTGACCTCAATAACCGAGTCGCCGCTTAGCGGTATGTAAGAGGCCTTTACATAGGTGTATGTCACCCTCACCTTGACCTCCACCTGGTCCTTCGCGGTGTTGACGAGCGTCACCTTGGAGGCGTCGGGGCCTACGTACACCGCCGAGATGAAGCCGTTTTGGTCAAAAGTTTTCGACAGCTGGCCGTCTGCGCCTATCTGAATTGAGGGGTAGGCGCCGAGGAACTCGATCTTCATGCCGGCGTAGACGTACCCCTCGCCGGGGGTTACATACGGCTTGGCCAGGGTGGCGAATCCGGCTCCCTGTATTTTTATAGTGGTCTCCTCGACCTTATATGCGATTTGTTCTAGTTTTGCCGTAGGGGGTATGACCACGGTAGTGGCGGCTAAGATCAACGCCGCTAATCCTAGCGTGATTAGGAATGTTTTGGTCATGTAGGGTAGACGCACCCCCTTTTTAATGCCAGTACGCAGAAACAGACTCAAATTAGTGAGATATGACGGTAATATACAACAGGTTTATAACCCCCAAGCATCGCCGGGCTTACAACCGTTATAAACGACTACTTAGGCACACCCGTGGCTGAGCGGTGGCTTAGGCGGGGTGAGAGGTATAAAGCCTTTGCGTATGAGTTCTATCAGCGGGGGCTTTACCCAGAGGCGTGTTTCTTCGCTCAGCAAGCCGCCGAATTTCTCCTAAAGGGGAGGCTTATAGAAGCCACTGGATCGAGGCCGTATACGCATTCCATCTACCACCTCGTTAAAATGCTGTTTGAGGCCCTGGGGGCGGAGCTTGGGGAGGGGGTTGCGAGGTGCGCCAAGTATCTCACGGAGCAGTATATCGGTAGCCGCTACCCAGATGCGAGAATGCTTGACTACGACAGGTGGGATGCTGAGCAATGTATAAAATGTCTTGAAGAGGTTTGGAGAAGTGTTGAGAAAACTCTTTCTTAAGTCGCATGCCGAGGTAGAGGAGTGGATTAAGTCGCTGTGCGCAGGGGGGTACACCGTGGTGCTCTTCGGATCCAGGGCGAGGGGAGAGGCGAGGATTGACAGCGACTGGGATCTCGTGGTGATTGGCAGATCCCCGCCTGGGGAGCCTCCTAACGACTTGGCGCAGGTTCACTTCGCCACGCCGGAGGACGCGGCCGCCGAGGTGGAGAGGTTCAACACAGTGTTTGTAGACGCCTTCTACGAGGGGCGTCTCGTATGTGGAGACTCCGAGCTGTTTCAAAAACTTAGAGAACTTGTTCTGAAGAAGACCCAGGGGCTAGTCAAGACCCGTGACGGCTGGGTGCCCGCGCAACTCCGCCGCTAAGCCCCGAACTAGATTCCACATCTTCAGCTTGGCCGTATAGGCGCCTGCTTAGTACCTATACACCAGCACACCTCTTCCCTTTGCGTATTTCTCTATGTCGTCTCCTATTCTGACGCCGGCGAGGATGGCGACGGCGGGCTTGCCGTATGCTCCGCGGGCGGCCTCCGCCTTTCTAGCCACTGCGTCGACGTCTCTCCTCCTCGGCTTTGTCTTGACCTCCACGACGTATACCGATCTGTCGGTCTCCACGAGGAGGTCGATATCCAAGCCGTCCACGCGGGCGTTGCGGCGCCTCGACAGCACCACCTCCCCCCTAGCCCTAACCTCCTCTCTAAGATCCTCCCAGACGTACCGGGAGAGGGTAGCCTCGGTTAGAGAGCCTAAACTGTCTTCGATGTTGGATACGCGTTTTTCTAGACTAGCTGTACGTGTCTCTAATGCAGATACTCTTGTTTTTAATTCTTTGAGTTCTGCAGTGACTTGTGTAAACCCGGCTTTGGTGTAGTCCGCAAGCGCCTTCAAAGCCTCGGCCACTGCCCTCATCTCCTCACTACGGGCTTCTGCAAGGGCCTTCTTTACAGCCCTCTCCACCACCTCCTCAAGCGTTTTCAAATCCACAGACACAGATCCATGCCGGCGCAACTTTTTAAAAATTTTTAGAAGTGCCCAGCTCCGCATCTACATGGGCCCCCGCGCGTCTCTGCTTAAGTGCGGCCGCAGCGCCTCTCGTCTGCATAGTCGTATATAGCCAGGGCCGCTATCGCCGCGGCGGGCGCCGCCAGGTGGAGAAACGCCAGCTGGTAGGAGGTCTGGGCAAGCCAGCCGCTGACGGCGGGGCCTAGGGCCATTCCGACGTGGCCCGCGGCGAATAGAACCGCCGTGGGGGCGGCGCGGGGCGGGGGGCTTCTCTCAGCCGCCCTCGCCATGGCGGTCGGGGTTATGGGCGCGCTGGCGGCGGCGACGGCGGCCAGCGCCGCGGCGAGCTGGGCGGGGTCTCTGCAGTGGGGGATGTAGGCAAGGGCGGCTCCGTACGCCAGCGCGCTGATCGGCATCAAGGCGTATGCCTCCTGTGTCTATCTATCACGTAGCCTACCAGGGGCTGACGCGCCGCGTATACCAGCGCTTCGAAGGCCAGCAGTTGGCCCGCCACCTCCTCGCCGTAGCCGAGGCGTTTTACATACAGCGGCAGTAGGGCGAGGAGGGAGTACAGCATGTACCACTCCAGGGCGAACACCGCGGCGTACCTACCCCCGCCCCGGGCCGCCGCCGGCAACATGCGGAGGGCCTCCCCCAGCGGCCTTCTTGGATCCGGAGGCGCGGCCCGGCTCAGCGGGATGACGGAGAGCGTCAGAAGGGCTGAGGCCGCCACAGCCGCCTCGTATCCAAACACAGCGGCTGTGTACCCGCCGGCGGCCGGCGCCGCCACCCCGGCGGTTGCGGTGACCGCGTTGGCGATGGATATTGCCCTCCCCCGGCCGCCGCCTGCCTCGGATATGAGCGACCAGATGGCCGGGGCCGCCAGGGCGCCGAAAACCCCGGCGGCCACCCTCCCGGCGAGTATAAGAGGGAGGTCTTTGGTGAGGAGCGTCAAGGCGCCCGCCGCCGCGGCGGCCGCCCCCAGCGCAAGCGCCGTCCTCCGGCCCAGCGCCTCGGCGAGGGGGCCGGCGACCAGCACGACGGGGGCTCTTGCGGCCCCCAGCGCGCCCACCACGGCGCCTACCGCCGCGGGCCCCAGACCCATCGCCTCGAGATACGGCGGCAGGACCGGCACCAGGTGGGCGGGGGCGAAGTAGAGCATAAAGAGGGCTGTGTAGAGTTCCGGGAGCCCGGCCGGGGGGACACCACGCCCCTCGGCTCTGCTGGAGCCTTGGCGCATCTACTCAATAGGGAGCTATCTTTAAATAGCGAAATGTGTGTAGAGCCGTGGCAGTGGTCTACAGCACGCCGTATATGGGGACTTTTCTGCACAGCACTTCTTCGTGGGAGTGGCAACCTCCGGTTAACTACACCGGGAATTTTGAAATAAAGGGCGGGTCTTACCACGCCGAGGCGCCTAGTGTCCGGGTGGTGGATGCGGTGCTCATTGTGAGGAGGTCTGAGAGGGCGCCGTCTGCGGTGGTTATGGGGCAGGCCGAGGTGATTGTGGGGCTTGACGAGGTGGGGCGCATAATCAACCTCGAGATCGACTTCATCGACTTCTACGAGATTGACAGGGAGGAGGCTCTGCGGATACTGCGCTCGGCTAGATGGTAAAGTCGCTAAAGGCAGAGGTGAGGGAGGTGAAGCCGGCCGTTGCGGAGTTCACAGTACAGCCGTTTGGTAGAGTTACTATTAAGCTTCACCCCATTGATTTTACAATTTACCAGGTTGGAGGGGGCTACTTGGTTAATATATTGGCGAAGCAATACATAGGAGTTGAGGCGAGGTATTTCGGCGGGGTTCCGTGCGCGCCTGAGCTCCCTCGCATAGTTGTGGGGCTTGAGCGCTCCGAGCTAGGCACAGCGCGGCTTAAGGTGGGGAGCGACGTCATAGATGTCTATGGAGATTGTCAAGGTTATGCTGGCTCCTAACGCCTCCGATATTGAGGGGTTGCCTTGTGTAAACGCGCAGTGGGTTCACGGCATCAGAGTGCAGCCACGAAGTTGATGTAGAACACATCTCTCAGCGGAATCACTTTAGGCATCTGGCTGAGCACCTCCAGTCGAGGCTGTACCTAACGCCGAGAGAGGTTGATAAACTCATTGAATCCGTTTTAGGGCCCTTCGGCGCTGGCCTCGCGTTGAACTACGGCACGTTGCGGCAGGGCGGTAAATACACGCTCTGTCTAGACATAAGGTGTCGACACCACAGCGCCAAGGTACTCTTGGTTGTGGATAAAACAGAGACATGTACGCTTACCAAAACCGCATATCCAAACCCTAACTGCAAGCCCAAATATGTCCTGCAACTATGCTAAGGCTAGTCCTCCGGCGGGCGGTAGTGGAGCCACTTCATCGCCGCTAGCCACATGGTCCACCAAAACGCCGCCTCCCACGCCGCCCTCGCCACGGGCGCCGCCACGTCGCGGGCGAATTTGTCGAAGGCGCGCCTAAGCGCGGCGGCCGCCTCCGGGTTTGAGCCCCACTGCTTAAGGACGGGCTTGGCGGCTTTTGTCCACCTGTAGCGGTTTCCCTCCTTCTTCAAGTAGCCCCTCTCCACAAGCCATTCGAGGATGAGCTCCACCCTTTCCCTCGGCATCTCCGTGAGAAATGCGATTAGGGGCGGGTGCGCCCCCATGCCCGCCAGCGCGAGGACGAGGAAGTCCTCAAGCTCCAGCCGCGGCGCCGCCACGTATTTCTATACACGGCTACTTATATTTTTTATGTTGCCCCCGCCGCTCTGCAACGCGCCGACCCCCGCCGGCGGTGGGACGCCCCGACGGCTCAACGCCCACGCGGGTCGCCCTACGCCGGGAGTCGCCCAGGGTTGCAACAAGCCACATGGCAACCTATCCGACATCTCTGGAATCCACCTGCTGTCACCTGCAATGCGGCTCTTGGAATCATCTGTTGGGCCCCTGAGCCTCCAAGGGACGGGGAGGGGCGTTCTGCCTAGCCGCCACATGCCGATCCCCCTCATCGTAGATGGGATAAAAACTGACGTTATCCCAAGCTTCTTTACAAACATATAAATGTGTGCACGGCGCGGCGAAGAATGGCGCTGGGTCTCGGCTTTCTCTACACCTCTGGCCCGCCGCCTCTGCGAAGAATGGCGCACGGCCAGGCCGAACAGCGGAATATATGAATGTAAAACGCGGCGGAGTAGCGTCCGCCGGACAAGCAAAAAACCTACAAAAAACTTAAAAACCCACAAAAACCATCAAAACCAGCCCCAGAAATCAAAAGATAGTTGAAACCGCTAGCCATGACATATCCCTCGTTTAGTAGCCATTCTCTCAACCAGAAATCAAAAGATAGTTGAAACTTGGGGGAGGGGTTATGTGGGGGGCGGCCTGGGTGGGTAGCCAGAAATCAAAAGATAGTTGAAACAGAGACTTAGGGAGGCTGGCTACGCAGTAGCGAGAGTGGATCCAGAAATCAAAAGATAGTTGAAACCTCAGCGACTACGATATGTGTCTGCGCCACCGCGATGGCACGTGGCCAGAAATCAAAAGATAGTTGAAACTCGTAGCACTTCACGCCGAAGGTGTCCTTGTACTCTCTCTCTCCAGAAATCAAAAGATAGTTGAAACGCGAAATATCGGATTTTTCGTCGAATAATCTAAGTAAATAGTGACCAGAAATCAAAAGATAGTTGAAACACCATCACGTAGGCGTCTATCCGCACCTCCCTGCTTGTGTCCAGAAATCAAAAGATAGTTGAAACGCTAGGCTCGTGCAGGCCTGCGCAACACGCGTGCTGTATCCCCCAGAAATCAAAAGATAGTTGAAACTACGCTTCTGCAACTCTTTTGCAAGCTCTACAGCTTTTCTCGCCTTTACAACACAGTCAACCAGCTCCCCGCATGCTTCAATTTCTCCGATTGTTCTTTCCAGCTCTAGTAGCTCCTCCGTGGCTTCTTTTTTCAGAAACTTCAACACGGATCTCATAGTCCTACAACAGCCCACTCTACTGTTTCACCTCCGGCGTTGACATACCTCACTACCATACACCTAGATCTAGATCTGAGCAATACATATCCGCGGGACCACCAGTATAGTGTGTAGCCATCTGCCACGACTTCGTACCCAGCGTCGCTATCATATGGTATTAACT
>NZ_JBMFKV010000070.1:0-9706 GCF_049971835.1 Pyrobaculum sp. | reverse complement strand
GTAGCGGGGGCTTGGTGGGCGTGTTCTTGATTTTTCTAGCTGTATGTATCTTATTATGTGGCCTAGGCTGTTTATCCTGTACCACACGTGTATTACGTGGTCCGCCACGTAGGCTATCCTCGGCGTCTCCTCCTCTGCGACTAGGATGACTGGCTTCTCCTTCGCTACTTGGTATAGGACTGAGTGGGTGACGACGTCTATGTTCTGCCGGCCGGCGACGCCCTCAACCGAGTCTATTACCACGGCGCTGTAGCTGGGTACGTGGTCTAGGATGTAGCGGGCTATGTCTTTTTGGAAGGCGCGGGGGAAGTCTAGGAAGTCGAATTTGGAGGGGTCTACCGCGAGCCTCTTGGCGGTTTCTGTTAGGAGGTCGGGGCCCTCCGCGGTTGATATCCACAGCACTTTGCCGTCTATTTTGCTGGCTAGGCGCATGGCGATTGAGGTCTTTCCCGAACCTGGCGGCCCGTATATCAGAGTCATGCCGCGTGTGCCGACTTCTGCTATTTCAAACACGGCGTTTTGTATCCACCGATTTATATACTCTTTGGTGTGGGTCGTGGGGTGTAATGTTGGGGGTCAGCCCTCTCGAGCTGTCTTCACTTGTCGGCAGCGCCTGGCTACATCACTGTATGTATCTGCGGCGTGGTTTAAATGCTTCTTCTGGTGGGGTCCGCCGTGTATATAGTAAGGTATTTAAGGTGGTGGTAGTTGAAGTTTGTGGACGCGTACCAACTATTTCGGGAGTTCTACATGTCGCTGGGAGTGCCGCTGAGGGCGGTGGTGGAGTTTAAGATCAGGCAGAGGGGTGGAAACCCTGGGGAGGTTTTTGAGAAGCCGTGGCTTTTTCTGCGGTATGTGGAGGCGGCTATGGGGCGGCACAACGCCGAGCTTATCTCAATGCTTTTTGTGGAGTTTGTGAGGAGGTATAGGGTCGATGCGAGTGTGGCGGCTGAGGCGCTTTGGAGTGAGGAGGGGTGGCGGCGGTTTGTCCAGAGGCTCGGCGGGGTATGAAGGATTTCTTCCAGGGGTTTACCCTTGTCTACGGCCCGCCTGGCTCTGGGAAGACCTCTCTGGCTCTCTACGCCGCGGCTGAGATGGGTGGTCGGGTTTTGTACGTGGGTTTCTACGAGACGGGGGATAAGGTGCGGGGGAAGATAGAGGGGCTCGGCCTCGACCCCTCTAGGTTCGTGGTGCTGGACTACGTCTCGATTTCAGACGCCGACCTTCTGCTGAACGGCGTGGTGGAGCAGTACGTCAAGGTGTCTCCCGACGTGGTGATTCTCGACGGCATCAACGCGCTTCCGCAGAGCAGAGAGGCGGCGTCTTCCATGTACCGACTGTTCAGCGGCCCGGTTATAGCCATCGGCGAGGAGGACATCGGGGGTTCCCACTTCGCCTACATGGCCGACACCCTGCTGGAGGTGGCTCAGTTCTTCCACCGAGGGGCCCGCTACAGGCGGATTAGGGTTGTGAAGACTAGGCTGGGGCCGGCGCCGGGGGCGGAGTTCTACTTCACGATTTCCAGGAGGGGTGTGCGTATAATTAGGAGGTGGTCTCAGAGCGAGCTTGGGGATAGATCTGTGGCTGTGGCGTCTGGGAGGAGGGTGGCGTTTGCGGAGGATGTGGCGAAGTCTCTGGCCGAGCTCATGCCTGGGGTTAGGCGGCCGGGGTTGTTGAACAATAGCAGGGTGGCCGCGTTTATCTGTGAGCACCCCAAGTGTCTCAGAATCAGCGCGGGGTACCTCTGCGACTATATGGACAACGTGAGGGTGGGAGTCTTGTCCACGTCGCGTTTCGTCGGCCTTGTGGCGAGGCAGATGGGTTGCGACGTGGAGGAGGTTGTGGTGCCCGCGTCGGCGCTGGCGGAGGACTACGTCTTGGAGGAGGCGGTGGAGAAGGTGGCGGGGGCGCCGGTAGTTTCGCTGTACGGCTTGGAGGAGGTGCTGGCGATGTACGGCCCCGAGAGGGTGGCCTACATCCTCGATTTTATCCAAAGCGCGTTGCCGGGAGTGGCCGTGCTGGCCACCTTCAGGGGCGTGGAGCCGACGCCGGAGTTGCTCAACTTGTTTAACACTGTGTGGAGGTACTTCCCCGACCGCGCCGTCGTGGTGAAGTCGGCGCTTGGGTGGCCCATCCACGAGCTAAGGGTGGTGGAGGAGGGGGGGAGGATCGTGTTTAGGGCGTAGCCTGCGTCGCCGGCTTTGTTGTAATTGTGGCGTTAGGTTAATAAATGGGGCTTCTACACACACTGTGGGGAGTAGGGACCCCAAGGAGGCTATTTTGGATATTCTGCGCCGCGAGGGCCCTGTGCCCATATACAGGCTGGCGAAGGAGCTGGGGCTTTCGTACGGCGCTGTGCAGTGGTACGTCTTTTCTCTGGAGCGGGACGGCGTCGTCGAGACTGTTAAGATAGGTAAGAGGCGCTACGTGGCGCTGAAGGCCACGGACTGGATGGGCAACGTGAGGGTTTCCGACGTCCTTGAGGACTTTCTCCTCACCCTGGCGGCTTTTGGGGTGAAGCCGGATATGACCGTCGGCGAGGCCCTTGGGGTTCTAGAGAGGAAGGCTCCCCACATCGCCGAGCTTTTGAGAAAAATGATAGGCAAATCGTGAGGTGGATACTCGCCGTAGTTGGGATCCTCCTCGCCGCGGTGGGGCTGGCATCTCTAATCCACCCCGTCTACGCGCCTGGCCGGGCCCCCCCGTTTGGCCAGGGCGGCTTCGCGGCTCCGCAGCCCCCGGTCGTCAGCGTGTCGGGCGGGCTGTACTTCAAGGCATACATAGAGGCGAGGGGGGCGGGGGGCGAGATGTACCTTAGGTGCTACGTCTTCGACACATACGCGGGGGGTTTGTGGAGCTGGTCGGGGCAGGGCGGCCGCGCCTTCGGCGACGGGGTGGTGACCGTGGGGGGCGGGCCGCTTAGGCTCGGCGGCGAGCTGAACCTCTCCGGGCCGCTCATGGGGAGTTGCGTCCCGGTGGCGTCTCCCCCGGTGGACGGCTTGGCCATCGGCTCTTTTAGGGAGGTGGCGCCGGGGGCTAGGCTTTCTGCAGACATAGAGGGTCTCTACGTCTCGCTGGCGGGGGGCTCGCCTAGATACGTGGCGTCGTACATAGGCCGAGGCACTGCAGTGGAGAAGCCGGACGGGCGCTATCTGCAGGTGCCGCCGGAGCTGAGGCCCGTCCTTGAAAAGATCGTCGCCAACGTGACCGCCGGGTGCCGCGACGCCGCCTGCGCGGCGGCGCGGATTAAGGAGTATCTAACCACCGGCTTTAGATACGACGGCACTATGGACGCCTTGTGGCCGGAGATCCCACCCGGGGCCGACCCCGTGCTGTGGTTCCTCACCGAGGGGAGGCGGGGGGTCTGTATACACTTCGCCTCGGCCTTCGTGTTGCTCGCCCGAGCCGCCGGCGTCCCCGCCCGCCTCGTGGTCGGCTACCTGTCCGACGGCCCGGTTCCCCCGGAGTGGTCTGTCAAGGCCTTCAGCCCCCACGCCTGGGCGGAGTACTACGTGGAGGGGGTGGGCTGGGTGGGCGTCGTGGCGACCCCTGGCGGAGGGGTGCAAGTCCCCGTCGCGCCCCCGATACCCCTCACCGCTCTGCCTCCGCAACCCAGCCCACCGCAGATCCCCGACCTCCCCGCGCCCTCCTCTCCGGCTTTGCCCACCTGGCTTTTTATAGCGGTTGCCTTTGCCGTTGCCGCGGCGTCGCTTGCCGTGTTTGCCTCGCGTAGGTACGTAACCCTGGGCCTCGGCGAGGAGTTCGTGGTGAGGGGGCCGCCGGGTTTTTCGGTATATGTAAACAAGAGGCGTGTGGGCAGGCCCCCGGGGAGGCTGGTGTTTGACAAGCCTGGCCTCTACCTGGTGAGGGCGGGCCCCGTGATCTACCTGGTGAGGGTGCTGGACTACAAGAGGCTGGCGGGGGTTATCTATCTTAGGGTGTTGAGGAGGCTTGGTCTGCCGCCTACGGTGACGCCGAGGGAGCTCGCCGCCATTAGGCCGGAGTACGGGGAGTTTGCCCTCCTCTTCGAGAGGATTAGGTTTGGCCCCTCCGCGGGGAGGGGTGACGTGGAGAGGCTGAGGAGGGCGTTATGACCTACATAGCGCTGGGTCTTCTCCTCCTACTCCTGGGCTATGTGGAGCCTGTGCTGAGGCTGGTCTCCCAGCCCCTGGGGGCCTTCTTCATCGGGTTCGGCGTGGGCCAGCTGTTGCACAGGCGGGGGCGGCACGTATGGGGCTACCTGGCCACCTTTTTGGGGATCGCGGCGGCGCTGTACCTCATCCCCCTGCCCGTGCTGACTCCTAGGCACAGGGAGTACCTCGTGGTGGTTGCCTTCGGCTTTTTTCTCAACTCGGCGAGGTTCTTCACCCGCCGGCTCAAGAAGCCCCTGGCCCCGGTCTCCATAGCCGTGTCTTCCTGGGGGCTGGGCTCGTTTCTGCAACTCACCCACCTCCACTGGCTCTCCTCCGCGGTCTGGGGCGTAGGGGCCGGCGGCGCCGCCGCCTCTGCCCTTGGGTTGCTGGGCGGCCGCCTGCGGAGAGTGGGGAGGTTCTTCGCCCGGCACACAGCGGCCTTCGGCGTCCTCGGGGGCCTCCTATCCGTGTTGTACCAAGTGGCTTCTCTGACGGGGGCGACGTGGCTGTTCTACTCTGTGGCCGTCGGCTCGGTGGCGGCTATTTTGTTGCTGGGCGGCGACGCCGTGAGGCCGCGCCCAGTCCGGCTCTACGACGACCTCGACGTGGCTGAGGTGAAGAGGCTAGAGAAGAGGTTTATCGAGACCGGCGACGTGGCTCTCCTGGCTACCTACGTGGCGTACCACATGGCGCGCGGCGGCGTTGACGAGGGAAAGGCGCTGGAGGTGGTCAGAGCCGCTCTCGACTATAGGGATGTCACCCCCTCCCCCTTCGCGCCTCCGCTGGTGGTTAAGCTCCTGCGCCGGCTGAATAGGCGCAGGCGTGCGCAACACCTCAAGAGGGTGACGGCTCTGCTGGAGAGGTACCTGTAGCTACTTGTAGGGTATCGGGGTCTTGTCCAGAACCTCTCTCACGAGGTCTCTGGGGTCCCCCTCCTTCGGCGCTATTCTGTGGGCCAGCGCGGCCACCGCCGCCTTCTTGACGTCGTCGGGCGTGACGTAGTTTCTGCCGTCGAGGAGGGCCAGGGCCCTCGCCATTTTCATCAAAGCTATGGAGCCCCGGGGGCTGGGGCCGTAGGTGTTGAGGGGGTGGGTTCTGAGGCTCTGAGAAATCTTCACAATGTACTGAACCACCGCCTCGTCGACGTACACAGCCTCGGCGTACTGCGCCCACTGCATAACCTCCTCCCTGGTGGTCACCGGCTTTACATACACAGAGGGGTCGTCGCCGCGCCATGAGAGGCGGCGTTTTAAAATCTCCGCCTCCTCGGCCGGACCGGGGTAGCCCACCGAGAGCTGTATTAGGAACCTGTCGAGCTGGGCCTCTGGCAATGGGTAGACGCCGCGGAACTCCACCGGGTTCTGGGTGGCCAGGACGATGAAGGGCTCCTCCAGCCTGTAGGTCACGCCGTCTACCGTCACCTGCCTCTCTTCCATGGCCTCTAGGAGGGCCGCCTGGGTCTTCGGAGGCGCTCTGTTTATCTCGTCGGCGAGGAGGACGTTGGTGAATACGGGCCCCCTCACAAACTCGAACCTCCCCTCGTGGGGCCTCCACACGTTTACGCCGATGACGTCGCTGGGCAACATGTCTGGCGTGAACTGTATCCTCTTGAAGGCGAGGCCGAGGGCCCTAGCCACCAGCTTAGCCAGGGTGGTCTTCCCCAGCCCCGGGGGGTCGTTGAAGAGTATGTGCCCCCTGGCGATCACCGCGGCGAGGATGAGCTCCAGCGTCTGTCTCGGCGCCACGTAGAAGCTAGACAGCACCTCCACCACCCTCCTCACAGCCGAGAAGTGTTATATCTATAAAGGTGTTGAGAGGCGTGGCTAGGAATCTGCTGGCGGCGGCCGCGGTGTTGATAACGGCGGGCCTCGCGCTGGCTAATACAGACCTGGCCCTCCTCTCCCTCATCCCGCTATTCGCCTACGGCGTAAACGCGGCGCTTGACCCCCCGAAGGTGTCTGCGTCGAGGAGGCGGGTCGGTAGCGAGGTGGAGGTGGTGGTGGAGGCGGACAGGCGCCCCGGGGTCCTCTACATATACGACGCGGCGCCAATCGACGCCCCCGTGGAGGCGCCTCGGTGGAGAGTTTTCAAACCCCCCTTCAAGAGGGTGGTGAGGCTGAGGTACCGCCTGACGGAGAGGTCTCAACCCCTCCCCCTGGTGGTCGTGTCCTACAACGCCGTATTCACAAGGAGGAGGATCGTGGCGTATGTCGAGGAGCGGCGCCCCGCCGCGAACCCCGCACAGCGGGGACGCGGCGTCGAGGAGTTTGTGGAGGTGAGGCAGTACCAGCCGGGGGACCCGATGAAGCTTATCAACTGGAAGGCCTCTGCGAAAACCGGGGAGCTCTATGTAAATGTGCGCACGGGCCCCGAGCTGAGAAACGCGGTGGTGGTGGTAGACGCGAGGCGCCTCCGCTCCCTAGTCGCGGCCGAGGCAGCCAGAGCCGCCGAGATACTCTCAGAGAAGGGTTTTGAGGTGACTTACTACGTCTTGGGACACGGCCCGGCCACCTCGTTGCCCGGCGACTTCACGCCTGCCTGTGAAGGAAACCCGCCGTGCGGCGACGTGACTGTATACGTCGGCTCGCTATTCGACGTGTGCATCGTCATGAACTGCAGGCCTATGTACTACGTCGACGTCGCGGGGGCCAACGCCCTTGTCGCCCTGAGGAGGCTCGCCCTCTACAAGAGGCTTAGAGACTCCGGCGCCGTAGTCCTGAGAGGCGCTGAGGCCCTCAGAAGGGCGCTATGAGGCCCATCATAGGGGCCTTGAGCGGGGTCCTCCAGTACATGATGTTCAGCGCCCACCCCATACTCTCGATATATCCCCGGGCCGTGGACGGGGCCCTGGGGCAGGGGGCCTTCGCCGCGTTGCTACTAGTGGTAAACCTCGCCGTCTCTACGCGCTACCCCTACACATCGGCGTTCAGCACGCTGACCCTCTATCTGGCAGAGGCGGCGCTTTCGTCGCCGACCCTACGCCTGGTCCTGCCCCTACCCGAGCTGCCGCCCCCAGACACGGCGCTCGGCGTAGCCACGGTGCTGTTGCTCGTCGCGTCAAGCGCCGAGGGGGTCCACGGCCTCTATCTAGCCTCGGCGGCGGCGCCCGCCGCCGTCCTGGTCCTGCTGAAAGACCTCGCCCCCCGCCTCGACTACCCAGTGGCCCTCGCCCTCTTCCTCCTAGGCCTCTCCCTTGTGGTGTACGCTACAAAATTTTCCCGGGGTTGAGTATGTTGTAGGGATCGAAAACTCTCTTCAGCTCCCTCATGTAGTTAAGCGCCTCCTCTCCCAGCTCCATTTTTATAAGGTCTTTCTTGAGGACGCCAATTCCGTGCTCCGCCGACACAGTCCCGTTTAGCTTCACCACAAGCTCCGCCATGTCTCTGAGGAATTTCTCAACTCTCCCGAGCCCCTCCTCCCTCCTGTACCAAGTGGCCGGATGGAGGTTGCCGTCGCCTATGTGTCCGCCTAGCAGTAGCGGCAGGCCGTGCCTCTCTGCCAGCTTCTTCAACCCGCGCACAGCCTCGGGGAGCTTCGAAATGGGGACAGCCACGTCTTCGATCACCAGGATCCCACCGTCTTTATGAGCGGAGGATATCTGGCCGTAGAAGAGCTTTCTCCTCGGCTCCAGTAGCTTCATGGCGTTGCCCCAGTCCAGTGCCCTCTGCGCCACCTCGCCCCTGACCAGAGACTCCAACCTCCTCAAGGCCCTCTCCTCGGCGCCGGCGTTGACGTCCACCCCGAGGAACAGGGTGTTTCTATTCTCCAGCCCCACGACGGCCGAGGTGGGGGCGTCGAGGAACTCGGCGAACAGCGGCCACAGCCTCCCTGCCCTCACCCTAACCACGTCCTCCACCAAAGTCTCGAGGTCGTCGTAGTAGGCCAGCACAGCTACGGCGGACTCCGGCACCGGCGCCAGTTTGAGAGTCGCCTCCGTAACGAGGCCGAGAGTCCCCTCGCTACCCACGAAAAGCCTCACCAAGTCGTAGCCGTTGCGGCACTTATACGTCCTGCAACCGATCCTCAGGAGGTCCCCCTTTCCTGTCACCACCCTCAGCCCCAGCACCCAGTCCTTCATGGTGCCGTACTTGGCCCCCCTCATTCCCCCCGCCCCGTTGGCTATGGCGCCGCCCACCGTCGCGCTCTTCACCGAGCCGGGGTCCACCGGGAAGAAGAGGCCGTGCCTAGCAAGCTCCACGTTCAGCTCCTCCAGCCTCACCCCCGGTCCCACGACCGCGACGCCGTCCACCGGGTCGATCTCAACCTTATCCATCTTCTCGAAGCTCACCACAACGCCCTTCGCAGTGGCCGAGGCGTTACCAGAAAGGCTGGTGGCGCTCCCCTGGGGGAACAGAGGCACCTTGTTTCTCGCCGCCCAGCGGACCAGTTTAACCACCTCCTCCTCGTCGACGGGGAAGACAACCCCGGCAATGGACTCGGAAAACTCTATAAAAGAGGCGTCGCGTATATACAGACGCGCCGTCACCCCGTCCTCGATAAACCTCTCCCCAAACTCCCTTCTCAAAAACTCCACACATCTCTCTACGCGTAACTTATAAAGTTATGCGTTAACTTTTTAAAGTAAACATTGTATGTAAACGTGAGCGTGGTAATCGGCGTGAGGGTGTCCAGGAGGTTGAAGGAGGAGCTTGAAAAACTCGGCATAAACTACGCAGAGGAGATAAGAAGGTACCTAGAGCAGAGGGTGCGGGAGGAGAAAGCCAGGAGGCTGGCCGCCGCGCTGGACAGCCTATCAGCCGGGCTGGAGATAGACAGCGACTACTCCACCCAGTGGATAAGAGAGGAGCGTGAGGCTCGTAGTTGACGCCTCGGTAGTCGTCAAGTGGGCGCTCCCCGAGCCCCACCACCAAGAGGCGAGGAGGCTGAGAGACGACCACCTAGCCGGCAGAGTGAGGGCCGCCGCCCCGCCGTGCCTATGGCTTGAGGTGGCCAGCGCCCTGCGGAAATACGCACTCAGAGGGATAATCGGCAGAGACAAGGCTGTCGAGGCGCTTAGGCTCCTCCACCAGACGGATATCGAGATCATCGACGTCGAGCCGGCGCGGGTGCTAGAAACCGCGCTGAGGCTAGGAGTCACAGTTTACGACGCGGCGTACATATCGCTGGCAGAGTCCCTGGGCGTTGACTTCTACACAGCAGACGAGAAGCTACTAAACCACACCAACGCAAAGCACATCACACAGTACAAAAGACCAAGGGGGTAGAAGCCACGAAACTTAACCACATCGCCACCTCTCCGAATTTCATGATCACTACAAGAAAATATTTAAAAATCCACATGATAAATGTAAAGGGCCCGTGGCTCTCAACGGCGCGTTCCCCGGCGCGTGTCTCAGATTACGGCGCGCCGCCCCCGCCGGCGTCTCTCGGCCGCTTCTCGGCGCTACACATCTTTACAGGGGATTTTTAACCCCCTCTTCTCTTCTTGACTCCCAGCTTTCCTTCGCCTTCTACCACGGCTTTGTACATCAGGACTGCGGCTTTTAGAGAGGGGAGTTGGCTTGTTGGCACCAGCCAGCCGCTGGCCAGCTTAACCACACCCTCCACAAGGC
>NZ_JBMFKV010000069.1:0-9879 GCF_049971835.1 Pyrobaculum sp. | reverse complement strand
CATGATGATTTCGATCACAAGTCTGCTGAAGAGGTCCATAACTTTACACGTGGTCTTAGTTTAATTATCAGCCAGCCAAGCCCCCAGCGCTGAGAAAGCCCTCGCTCTGTGAGAAATTAGACTTTAATGCTCCTTTTTAAAGAGGGAGCGTAGTAGCAACACACTCATTACAAGTAGTAGCGTCGCCGATGCGCTGGATATCCCAGCCAGTATCCCCAGTAGCGTGCTGGGCGCCGAAGCCACCGCTGGGTAGCCCGCTTCGCACTCTATATATAGCCCTTTGGTTTGGTATATCTCCACGGTGGGGGTTGCCGCCGCGGGTTTTAGCACATCCTTACGAGAGCCGCCGCCGACGTAGCACACAGCCCTCGCCTTTGGGTCTTTCACAGTCACCACAGTGAAGTCGCTACCTGTTGAACACGCCACGTAGAACTTGGGCTGGTTAGGCCATGTACCCAACTGGCACTGCGGGTTGGAGTAGTCTATGCCGAAGACGGTATATGTGCCGTTGAAATACCAGGAGAGCCGCTTCTGAGGTAGAGCCACCTCGCTGCCGTTTATAGACAAGACGCTGTCTTTCGCAACTGCCTTGAAGGGGGTCGTGCCGTTTACCACCAGCACCACGCTCTGCGCGGAGGCGAGGGCCACGGCCACTAGCAGGATCAAGGCGCCTCTAGGCATGTGGGACGGTGTTAGATAATTTAATAAACCTTATGCATTGCGTGGTTTTTCATCTACTTCACCCCGCCGTGAGGGAGGCGTTGAGGGAGAGGGGGATGGAGGAGCCGACCGAGCCTCAGATGAAGGCGATACCAGAGGTGCTGGCTGGCAACAACGTCCTCATAATAGCCCCCACGGGCAGTGGGAAAACCGAGGCGGCTCTGTTGCCTATACTTTCTATGATGCTTACGATGGGTCTGGAGAACGCTGGGATTTATGTGCTCTACATAACTCCGCTAAGGGCGCTTAATAGAGATCTGCTGGAGAGGATTAGGTGGTGGGGCGAGAGGCTTGGGCTGAGGGTGGACGTGAGGCACGGCGATACTGACAAGGCTGATAGGCAGAGGCAGAGCAAGACGCCGCCTCACATATTGATAACGACGCCCGAGATGCTCCAAGCCATCATGACTGGGAGGAGGCTGTTGAGCCACTTGAAGGAGTTGCGGTGGGTCATTGTCGACGAGGTTCACGAGCTGGCTGAGGACAAGCGGGGGGTCCAGCTGAGCCTCGCGCTTGAGCGGCTGAGGTACCACGTGGGTAGGGACTTCCAGATAGTGGGGCTCTCGGCCACCGTGGGTAGCCCCGTGGAGGTGGCGAAGTTCTTAATCGGGGCTGACAGGCCCTTTAAGATCGTAATGGTCAACGTCACTAGGTACATGAAGCTTGACGTGGTGAGGCCTAGGCCAACGGAGGAGGACGTGAAGCTGGCGGAGGCCTCCAGCCTGTTTCCAGACGTCGTGGCTCGGTTGCGGCTGATAAAAAGGCTGGTGGAGGAGAACCGAAGCACGTTGATTTTTGTCAATACGAGAAGCATGGCGGAGCTCCTCGGGTTCCGGCTCTCATACCTCTTCCCCGACCTGCCGGCCGCAGTTCACCACTCCTCGCTGTCAAAAATGGTGAGGGTTTCGGTGGAGGAGAGGTTGAAGAGGGGTGAGTTGAAGGCTGTGGTGGCCACCTCCAGCCTAGAGCTGGGTATCGACATCGGGCACGTGGATTTGGTAATTCAGTACATCTCTCCCCACCAAGTCACGAGGCTTCTACAGAGGGTGGGGAGAAGCGGGCACAGACTGACCGCGGTGCCTAAGGGTGTTGTGATAGGGGAGGACGTCAACGACGTCATGGAGGCGGTTGTCATCGTCAAAATGGCCAGGAGCGGCTTCATAGAGCCGACGCAGATACCCAACAAGCCCTACGACGTGTTGGTGAACCAGGTGGTGGCGTTTTTGATATTAAAGCCGCGGTGGAAGCTTGAAGAGCTCTACGGCGTCATAAAGAAGGCGTATCCATATAGAGATCTCGCGCTGGACGAGCTGAGGAGGGTGGTGAAATTTATGCAAGACCTCTACCCAAGGCTGGCTGTGTATTTTGAGGACAGTGACACCGTGGCGAGGCCGAGGGGACGCGGCTTCTACCGCTACTTCTACGAAACTCTGTCTATGATACCGGACGAGAGGCAGTACGCCGTTATAAACGCCCAAACGGGCGAGCTCGTCGGCGCCCTTGACGAGTCGTTCGTGGCTGAGTACGGCAACGTGGGGGTGAAGTTCATATTCAGAGGCAGGCCCTGGCTTATCACTGCCGTCGAGGATAGGAGCATCAAGGTGGCCGAGGTCTCAGACCCCACCGGCGCCATACCGAGCTGGATAGGCGAGGAGATACCCGTGCCATTTGAAGTGGCGCAGGAAGTTGGAAAGCTGCGGAGGATGGCCAGGGATAGGCCTGACTATAGAGCCATAGCGGAGGAGTACGGCATAAACGAGGAGACGGCTAAGTTTGTCGTAGAGGAGATGGAGAAGCACCGGGGGCCTCTGCCCGACGAGAGGACGGTCGTGGTGGAGCAGTACAGAGACAACGTGGTTATTGTACACGCCGCTTTCGGCACGCTGGTCAACAGAGCACTTGGCAAACTTCTGGGCGAGTTGTTGATAAAAGTTCTGGAGAGGCCCGTCGGCGTCCACCAAGACCCCTACGGGGTGATAATACAGTCCGCAGACAAGCTCCCGGCGGAGCTCGTCGTCTCGCAGATTCGTAAACTATCCTCAATGGATGTGAGAGAGCTCGCTGAGTTGATAAAGTCGGCGCTGGTGAAATCCGGCTCGTTTAAACGCAGAATTCTCCACGTGGCTAAGAGAATGGGAGCCGTGGACAAGGAGGCCGACGTCTACAACATCAGCATGTCGAAGCTGGTCGACGCGTTCAGCGGAACGCCCGTTTTTGACGAGGCTTTGAGAGAGGCGCTTGAGAAAGACCTAGACCTTTCGCACACTGTGGAGATCCTCCAGAGGATAAGGACGGGCGAGATCTCGGTGGTCTACACAGCGGCGCCGACGTACCTAGGCGATGCCCTCTACGAGAAGCTGTCCCATAGGCTGGAGATTATACCGCCCGAGAGGCTGAGGAGGCTGGTGCTCGACAGCGCAAAGGCCAGGTTGCTGAACTACGCCATGTTAGCCGCGTGTCTAGAATGTGGGTGGTACGGCATGGTGCGCGTCGGCGAGGTTAACGAAGTGGCATGCCCCAGATGCGGCGGCAGCAACATAGGAGTCGTGCGCGTGGTGCGTAGCGACAACCTGGAGAGGGAGGTCCGGCGCAACTACGAAGAGGTGAAGAAGACCGCCGAGATCCTGCGCAGACACGGCTGGGCTGGGTTGTACGCACTAGCCTCGCGTCTGCCCACCGAGGCCGTGGAGAGTCTGCTGGCGGAGGCCGACGGAGCCGACATCAACAGCTTAACTGAGAAGATACAGGAGATGGAAAAGGAGTATCTAAAACAGAGACTTCTTGAATAAGCGGCGTAGGTAGGAGGCGTAGAGATCAACTCTGCCGAACTGCGACAAGTCTCGCCTCACGTACTCCGCCGCCTTTTCTGCATCCATAGCCACCACCTCCCCGTCTTTGTATATCGAGAGCGGCGGCACATCTCTATCCACAACGCCGTAGAGATGGGAAAGCGGACCGATGAACCTCCCCCCGTATATCAGAGTGCCTATCGCCGTTTTGACAAACTCGCCGACCACTGGCCCCAGCTTCCTGTAGCCCTTTGACGCGTACGAGGGCCTTATCAGCCCCATGGTGTTTTTCAAATTAGACACATTGGTCCCAGCTCCGAAGTTTACAAAGGAGGATACGTAGGAGTCGCCGAGATACCCGCCGTGTTGCTTACGGGTGTAGGCGTCTAAGACGGCGTTCTTAACCTCGTCCCTGGCCTTGGAGTCGTAGTACAGAGCGGCGCCCGGCCGGACGTAGGTAAACGGTAGCACCGCTGACGACGGCCCCACGACCACCGGCCCCTCGACATACGTGTACTCGTACACCCTCCCCCTGACGTAGGCGTCGCCGCGCACGTCGCCTCTCACGTCGCCCCTAATCAACTCCACTCCGAGTGCCCTCAGCCGCGCAAACGCGGCCTGCATAATCTCAACATTGCTCTCTATGATATCTGCAAGAGATTCAAGAGGCGTAGCCGCCTGCTCCGCCCCGCCTAGATTAATTCGGGTGCCTCCACAAGCCAAATTTCTCGTCTTAAGTAGGTGAGGCACGCAGCCAACCTCCACCTTCGGAACGTCGTGAGGCGTGCCCTCTCTAATTTCAAATCTGCAACCCTCTAGTATAAGTGGGAGGTCTATCTTCTCCTCTACGTATATGATCACCTTCCCCGCCTCGCACAGCGACAGCGCCGCCAGCTCCACGAGCCTAAACCCACCCGCGATTAAGTACGGCGGCGGCGCCGCGAGCTCAGGCGCGATGGAGCCGGTCAAGGCGATCTCCATGAATAGACTTATTAACACGTTTTTAAAAAGTAGCGGGGCGATGATCGAAAAAGCTGTGAAAAAAATCTTGGGGGTAGAAGACGTGCCTAAGTGGCTGGAGAGAGAGGTGTTGAGAAAAGTGGAAGAGGGCCTAGACGTGGACAGCGCCGTGAGCTACCTAGCCCCGTTAATTACGGAGGTGCACAGAACAAACCTCGCCAAGTTCCGACCCGGCGGCGCCAGCGTTAGGAAGGCCTCGGTGTTTCTAACAGCGGAGTTAATAGAGCGTCTAGGCTACCGCGCTGAGTTCGTAGAGCTGTTCGGCTCCACGCTCCCCGCCGCGGCGAGGGGCGGGGGGACGTATACGCCCGTTGTTCCTATTTTTGACAAGAAGAGGAAGTCGCAGTACCTCGCATCCAAAAGCAGGAAATACATGCGTAGCGTTATACAAATTACAACCACGCCGGACGCGGAGGGCGTATTAGCCGAGGTGATCAAGACGCAGAAGCCGCCCTACTACTACCTATACACATCGGCAAACGTCGGGAAGCTCATCGAAGACTCGGTGCCCATCACGGCGACGGTAAACAAAAAATTCAGAGATCTCTACTTCTACTGGAGGTTGTTCAGAGAGCGCGGCTTCCTTGTGCTCGTGGGGAGGGAGATCGGCGGCGTGTCGGTGGACATCCTCGCCGTGGGACTCGGCAAATACGCCGTGGTGACCGGCGCAAGCTCCAAGAAGTTAAATAGGTTAAAGAAGGTGGTAGACGCGGTTTACCTCGTCTGAGCCGCCGCCTTCCTCCTCTCCCTGATTCTAGCCACCTCCCTTTCGATGAGGGAGAGATGGAAGCCGAGCTCCTCAATGGCGAATTTCTTAGCCACCTCCCTCCCGTACTTAACAAACTCCTCCGCCTCCTCCAGCCTCTTCTTCCTCACCTTCTCATACGCCGTATACACGATACACTCAACCAGCTTCTCCTTAAACTCAAGAGCCTTAGCGGAGTTCCCCTCCTTCTCCGCCCACATAATGAGCCTCTCCCACTTGCCACAGATAGGCATAGCGCCAACTCTAAACACGGTTAATAAAGTTTACTCAATTACAGACAACTGAGCCTTGAGCTTCATAAGCCTCATGTACTCCTCCTCCATCCCGAGCCTCTTAGCCGTCTTCAAAGCCCTGGCAAGCTTCTTATTCAGCTTCATTGCGATTTCGGGATTCCTAGGAATGACCCCAGCCCTTACCTTTCTCAAGTAGTCCTCCACGTCTTTAATTATAGACGCCACCTCGTCTACGGCCAGCTCGAAATCCACGTCGTCTACAGATGAGGCTTTCTGCACATTCACCGTGAGGACAATAGGCTCCACCACGACCCTCTCCCTAGGCCTCTCTATGTTGTACTTGCCCAGGAGGTAGCCAGCTATGAGGTAGCGGACTAGTTCAGAAACTCCATCGAGGCCCTCCCTCTTCGCCAGCTCCTCCAGCACAGCCTTCACCTTTCTGTGCACCCTCACTGAGACAATCGCGCCCTCCTTGTCCGGCGCCCTGAACAAGTCGTTATACGTCAAGTCAAATTCCCTAACCTGGCCGCTCATATCTCAAAAACTCCCAGAGTTATATACCCCAAACGCCTAAATTCAATATTTACACCAACTTGGATACACCCCCTCCACGGGGTAGCCATTGCCCTTATAAATCACGTTTTTTAAACCCCAGCAACACGCCGCCGTGTTGGAGCTGTTGGTAATAATACCCTTCGTGCTCCTCGCCGCGGCGGGCCTCGCCAGGGAGTACTACTTCTGGAGGGGGGGAGGCGGGGGACATGTACAGACCTGTAAAAAAATCAGCGTGGTAACCCCCATGAGGGGAGTCCACACAGCCACAGAAGACAACCTGAGGGCGTTGACCTCGCAGAAGGTTAGCCCAGAGGTTGAGTACGTCTTCGTCGTAGACTCGGCGGCGGACCCCGCCTATGAAGTCGCCAGGAGATACGGGAGGGTCCTCCTCAGCGAGGGCGAGGGGAAGAGCGCCGCCCTGGCCACCGCGCTTAGGAAAGCAACCGGCGACTGCGTAGTATTTGCAGACGACGACATCAGGCCGGGGCCGCACTGGCTCGAGGAGATGACGGCGCCCCTCTCCAGCTACACAGCAGTGACCACCTACCGCTGGTACCTCGGCAGAGGCCTCTGCCACAAGGTGAGGCTGGCCATCAGCAACATGGGGTTCCCGGCGATGCTAGACAAGAGATCAAGGTTCGTGTGGGGAGGCTCCACGGCTTTTAGGAGGGACTTCGCCGAGAAGACAAGGCTCGCCGACAGACTGCCTAGATACGTAAGCGACGACTACGCGGTGTACTCAGCCATAAAGGAGCACGGAGGCGGGATCTGGTTCGCAAAAGGCGCCATAGCCCCCACGCCGGACCCGGATTGTAAACTAGGCGAGGCATTCTGGTGGGGAGTTAGACAGATCCTAATGGTGAAGTGGCACGCCCCCGCGGGGTGGTACGCCGGGCTTGTTATATACACGCTGGGCTTCCTACTCTCCGTGGTGCTCCCAGCGGCCGGTCTCCTAACCGGCGACAGATGGCTACTCGCCGGGCTCGCCCTCCACCCAATCAATCTATTTAAAGACGCCGTGAGGGCGCGGGGCGTGAGGAAACACGCCGGCGTGCCGATCAGCCCCGCCACAGTAGTCGCGACGTGGGCCGTGGGCAACTTCGTAATCCCACTCGCAGTGTGGACCTCTGCGTTTGTCAAGTGCGTCAGCTGGAGGGGGAGGAGGATATGCCGGCAATAGACTACTCTGTTCTGTGGGCCGTCATAAAAACTGCCTTCTACGCAGTGGCCTCTATACTGGCCGCGCTGGGCCTCGGCGAGGCGGGCGGCCGGGTCATGGCCGCGCTTCTATTCGCCGCGCTATTCTTCATATCGGGGGCGTTTAAAAAGACGCGGAGGGTAGTGGGGCCACTACTGGCGATAGCCATCATAGTTTCAATACTCCTAGCGCTGGTGTAGTCACGCCTAAGACGCCACGGGCCCCCACCACACGGCTACGCCGCGACGAGATAAACCCGCCACAGATCCACAGCCCCAGTATACGTCAAGGCCGTCACTGAGATTAAGACAACGGGCCCTACATCAGTTACCCACGTGGCTACGGAGAAGGAGGCGAGATTCTACAAAAATGGGGACGAGTCAGCGTACTACGTAATCATACACGCTGGCGCTGACGCAAGGCGGACGATGTGAGGATGGACGCCGTGTTAATGGCGTTGGGAATAGACAAGTAGCACAGAACACCAAGACAGATACAACCCACCTGAGGCGCCTTAGAGGCACTGATGAAGCTGGAACCCGTGTCCAGAGCCCTGGGCATGCCTCAGAGAAAAACATAAAAACACACAAAAAATTAGTAAAGGGCCCGTAGCTCAGCCCGGTTAGAGCGGCGGGCTTTTAAAGGGCTACGGCCCGGGCAACCCGTAGGTCGTGGGTTCGAATCCCACCGGGCCCGCCAGTATTTCCGTGTCGTCTCACGTGGGTGGGTGTCCGCCTTCCCCGCCCCGTTGCAGATCTCTAGGTAGCGCTATGGTGCGCCTCTCGGCTCTATGCTGGGGAGGAGAAGAACTTTTCGGCGCTGTCGGAGGCTTTGTACAGAACGATGACGAGAGCTATGCCTAGGACGGCTGAGGCTATTGGGATGGGGAACAGGGCGACGCCTAGTACATGTAGCCAAGCCACGACGCCGAATGTCCCCACTCCCGTGTCTGCCTCCAGTTGTCTCCATATCTTAAACCAGAAGATCCTCAGGGCTACGGCGATGAGCCACGTCAACGCCGCGGGATCGCCGGGTATCTCCAGCGTGGCGGCCGGCGCCCCCGCCTTCACCGTGGCCGCGAGGTGCAGTACGTAGACCGCCAAGCCCAGCCCGGCGGCTAGCGTGATAACTATGCCGGCAAGGAGGAGGGAGGAGGCGTAGCTACACAGGTTGCTTTCGAAATTTTTCTGTAGTTTTGTAAAAGCCTTCCACATCAAATACGGGGGATAGGCGGAAGCCGCGGCGACGGCGAGAAGCCACGCGGCAGGCGCATCGGCTAGAGGAAGATGACGACAGCTGAGGGCAAGGCGAAGAGGAAGACTAGAAAGTCTATGACTAATGCCTTCTTTATCAGTGAAAGAGCGTCTGCAACCTTCCCATAATCCACCTACATACCTACTCAGGCATAAATAAGATGTGCCCCAGCCGGCGCGGACGGCTATATTTATAAGTAGACCCCTCTGCATCAGCATGTGGTGGTGGCGGGTCTTCCTTGCCGCCGCCGTGTTGGCCGCGTTGATAGCCGCCGCTGAGGTTAAGTGGGTAGCCTTCTCCAACCCGAGCGGCGGCCCGGATCTTCCATGGGGGCTGTGCCTCGCCAGCGGCAACGTCTATGTGGTGGGGTACGAATATGGGGCCTTGGGCAATGGGAGGTGGCGCGTCGAGAGGCGTGACGCGGCCGACGGGAGGCTTGTGGGCGTGTGGTCGTGGGACCCCACGCCGCTGGACGATTGGCCCGCCTCGTGCGTCGCCGCAGGGGGCCGGGTCTACGTAGTGGGGCACGCGGGCGGCAGGTGGGCGCTGGCGGTGCTAGACGCAGACCTCAGGCCCCTGGCGCAGTTGGTGGAGGAGGTGGAAGGCGCCGCGTACTCCGCGGCGGCGGACGGGCTGTACCTCTACGTCGCTGGCTACGAGAAGATAGACGAGTGTGACTGGCAGTGGCGTGTCGAGAAGAGGCGCCTCGGCAACCTCTCCCTAGTGGCCGTCTACACGTCTAACCCCACCAGCTACGGCGACGTGGCGAATGGCATCGGCGTCGACCCGGCCACGGGCCGCCTGTGGGTCGTGGGAGGCGCCCTAGACATCTGGTGGGTGGAGATACTAGACAGAGAACTCCGGCGGGTCAAGGCCCGGGCGCTGGTCGGCTGGCTAGGCCCCGCGGTGGGCGTGGCATTCGACGGCGTGGGCAACGCCTACGTCTACGGCGTAGGCGGCGTCGTCAAGTTTGGCGCAGAGGGGGAGCCCATCTCCGAGGCAAGGATACGGGACCCCGCCGGGGCCGTGTACGCAGGCGGTCGGCTCTACGTCGTGGCTCTGGACGGCGGGTACAGGCTGGCTGTCTACGGCCCCAGCTACGGCTCCCTACTGGCCAAAATCGACGAGACCGACCTAACGCCCCAGCTGTTGAGACGTGTATACATAGGCGAGGCCCCCTACAGAGTTATCCACCAGCGAGCCGCCTACGAGAGAGGTGTCGTGTACGCCGCCGTGGAGGCCGGGGTCTTTTCAGACGCCGGCTGGCTCATACTCTCCATCTCGCTGACGGCCCCCGTCACGGTTGCTGTGGTGGACGGCTCAGGCGCTCCGCGGGACTGGCTG
>NZ_JBMFKV010000068.1:0-9910 GCF_049971835.1 Pyrobaculum sp. | reverse complement strand
GATCTTAGGGGTGGAGAAGTGGAGCAGAAAACCAAATCAGATACAGCTCACCAGAGACGCCCTGGATGCGCTGATGAGGCTGGAGCCTGTGTGCAGAGCCTTGGGCATATGCCAAAAAGCTTAAAAACGGTGAAGGAAGAATAACGGGGCCGTAGTCTAGCGCCTCATCTTATATGTTTTGTAGATATAGCGCCTCAAGAGATCCCCCACAGCCGAAGGCGCCGTGGCTAGGCTACGTTAGTTATGTCTGATAGAGTTCCTACAAACGTAAAATCGGTGAGGTAAATCTCTACGCTTTCTGGGTCCCACTCTATGTACTTGAGAAATGTACGTCCCTCGGCGGCCATTTTGGGTATTTCTCTAACGTCGACGCCTGTAATCAACGGGTGGCTAGCCGGTAGCACTACAACCTTAATCCTGCCGCGCCTCTTACACGGCTCCTCGTAGAGGGCTTTACATATTTTCGTTCGTGAGGCATTTATCTTGAGTATCGCCGGCTCCTTCACGGCGTAGCCTAGCTCGTCTCTAATCACCACGGCGGGGTGTGTATGGCCCATGATAACCCCCTCCGCCCGCTCTAAATCCTCCTTAGCCGGCTTTACATGTCCGTGGAAGAGCAGGTACCTCTCAAGGAGTACCCCCCTGGCCGGCGCCACCTCGACGCCCTCTATGCCGCTTGCGATCTCTTGAAGGAGGGAGTCGTGGTTGCCCGGTATTAGGAGGAGCGGCACCTTTCTCGCCACGGCTCTGAGGAACGTCTTTACCTCCTCGACGCTTTCCCGGGGCACCGGGAGCTCGTGCTTCACATCGCCTAATATAGCCACCGAGGTTACGCCGTGGTGATCCACAAGCTCGAGAACGCCGTCGATCAGCTTCCGGGTCTGGCTCATAACATTTATCCCGCGTTCCCTCCTCAACTCTACCTCGTACCCCACATGGGTGTCGGCTAGTAGCAAGATCTTCTCGCGGCGGAGGCTCAACACCACACCTCTCACGCAGTTGCACCGTTCTATATAATTTTATCTTTTCCCAGCGTTGGCACATTTGTAAAGCTCCACTGCCGCCTTAGCCATGTCAAGTGTAGCTATTGACCTAACTCTATAGGGAGGCACGCCCACTGCTCTGTGCACCGCCATCTTCTCGTCGAAACGCACCACATGGACCTCTCCCAATCTGCCGTATTGCCTAAGGAAGTCTCTACCTGGACGCTTAATCACCTTGTTCAGCACCACCCCCAACACCGGCCTCCTGACTATTGCGTGCACCACCTCGACAGAGGCCAGCGTCTGGTAGTCCTCGTCAGCCACATAAATAACAGAGTCGCAACGTAGAAGCTCAGCCAGGTGGCGCCTATCAGTCAATTGAAAGGCTGGGAAGTCGACGATCAGAAGCCCAGAGCCGGGGCTTCCGCCCAGCGGCTTCACCACACGCGCCGGGTTCCCCAGCGCCCTCCAGACAAACGCCATTAGCTCGGCAAATGTACTTTTTCCAGTTCCCCCCTTGGCGCCGCTCGTGACGCAGATCCGCACACATTGTATTGCATTTATACCCACCTATAGTTAGCTAAAAAGCGTATATGGGACGTGGATAGGAAGTTTCTGGAGGGCTACATAAAGCTGGAAGACTACGTCAAGCTGTACCACCTAAAGAAGTGTAAGCCGGCCCTATACCTGGTGAAGCTTCTCTTTGACGTCTAGACAGAACTCCCGAGCTCTTTTCTTATCTCTCAAGACAAGCCTATAGCCGTCTTCCCCATCGCCGTAGTAAGACTTAAGCGTCTCCGAGATCTCAAACCCAGCGGCTCTGTAGAGGCTAAGCGCGGGTGTGTTGGAAACCCTAACTTCGAGAAAAACTTCGGCGACTCTGCCGGTTGCCAGTAGTTGCAACGCGGTGCACAACAACGCCCTGCCCACGCCGCGCCTCCGGTACTCCGGCGCCACGGCGATGGATATGACGTGCGCCGCGTTGCCCTCTATACACGTTATAATATACCCGACTACGCCCCCGGAGGTTACATATACATATGAGTGATCGTTGCAGTAGGCGCATAAGAACCTGAGTAGATCCTCGCTATATACGTCGTCTTGTTTAAACGACACATGTTCAATTTCAAGAATACGAGGAATGTCAAGCGCTTGACAGCGGCGAATCACACAAAGCCCAAATAGCACCTATATTAACATCTCTACACGGTAATTTATCTACAGAACATATAAGACGAGGCGCTGAGTCGTTAAGTGTACGCCTTTGTCGATCTGCCGTTTAGCCCCAGCGGGGTGACGCACCTCCTGCGCAGACACAGGACAGTCGGCTTCGACAAGGAGCTCAGAGAGCTGGCCGAGGTGCTGAGGACAGTGAAGGAGGGCAACAACAACGTGCTCGCAGTGGTCATCGCGCCTTATGGCTGGGGCAAGAGCGAGTTACTAGACGAGCTGGAGTCCCTGGCAGAGGGGGAGGGGTTCGACGTGTACAGAACGGCGCTTTCGCTAGAGGAGGACTTCGTCATAGAGGTGGCGTCGAAAAAACGGGACAAGCCGATGCTGGTCTTAATAGACGAGGCAGATGAGCTCTCCCGCATCGTCGCGGTTCATAAACTAGGCGCGTTGAGCGACGATAGATTTGTCAAAATGGTGCAGAAAGTCGCCACCTACATAAGAGCCCTCCTAGAGCCCAGATCGTACAGATACCTCCTAGGAGAACCAGAGAGGTTTAACAAAGTGGCTATTGTGGCGGCGCTGACGCCGCAGCTCTACTACACCATACTTAAGAACGTGGTGCCAGATGTCTTCGATCTGACAAGCGGCAGAGTCTACAGAGAGGTGGTAATAGACACGAGATTTCCGTTTTGGCAATTTGTGGAGCTTGTAAAGCAGAGACTACTCGCATATTCAGACGACGAGAGGATAAGAGAAATAGAGAGAGGCGAGCTAGACCAGTTGAGCCCCTTCTCTATACATGAGCTGTCGGCGGTGTACCACCTGGCGAAGCGGAGAGGGGAGGCCGCGCCTAGGCCTCTGCTGAAGCTAATGGCAAGGCTCTTCCAGATAAAGAAAGAGGGGGGGAGGCTGGCGCGCCTCCTAAGAGAAGAGGGGTTTGACCTAGACGTAGACGACGAAATTCTGGAACTCGCATTCGCCGCAATACCGGTGAAATACAAAAAGCCGTATCTAAAAGAGGTGTACCTCTACAGAATACCCTTCGAGGATAAAGACGCCATGAGTGTTGCTAGGGAGTACGTCGCGGCGAGAGGCAAGGAGCTGGACATAAAGGATCCTAAAAACATATCCTACGAGCCGTACCTGTACTACTCCCTGGTGGAGGGGGGGAGGCTCTTCCTCTACCTAATCGCCGAAGAGGATCTTGCCCTAGAGAGATATTCACTTGGCAGAGGATACGTCGTTTCTGAAGACGTGGCGAAGCTCGTCGGCTGGGAGGAGGCGCAGACAATCGCCGCGGTGGCAAAGGAGTACAGCCAGCGGCTGGAGAACCCAATAGCCCTGCTGGAAGAAGCCGAGAGGGCGCTGTCGCTGGAGGGTATAAGGCTGAGGCGTTGTTGCGGCTACGCGCTGTGGAATAACAACATGGGCCTGCGCGAGGCCTACCTATTCCTGTACATCGACAGAGAGGAGGAGTTGAGGAAAATCTCCGAAGAGCTCTCAGAAGTGGCGTCGCAGGGCGTCTTAAACGGCTACGTAGTCGACTACCTCAACGTCTTTGTCGTAAGCCGCGTCTTGCTCACCGACACGATACAACAAGCCTTGGCCCCCCTGATGACTGCCTACTGGAAGCGCCACTTCCGCGACCCAGTGTCGAAATTCGCCACTGTGGAGATATACGGCGCCGACAAGTACGAAAAGCTGAAACAGGAAATTGTAAAATACGTGATTGACAAGTTGTTGAAGAGAGGGGAAAAGCCACCCGAGTTTGTAGACGCCGTGAGACTCGGGAGGGAGAAGGCGAGAGAGAACATACTCAAATACACCATAGCGCTGAGGAAGGGCAGGGAGAAGAAGATCGTGGCGCTTGTAAAAGCCGCCGAGGCGCTGGACGGCGGAGGAGACGTAGAGGGGCTTAGGTCATACCGCGAAATCGAGGAAATTCTACTCTCAGCCTTCGAAGAGTCGATACATGAGAAAGAACTGAAATCGCTCATAGCGACGCTGTTCCCAGTAAACCTATGGAGAGAGATGAGGGAAGAGGACCTCATTGAGTTAATGAAGCTAAGAGGCGTCGTGGTGCCGCTTGGCGAGAGGCTGTATAAGTACAGAGACGACCTAGCCAAGAGATACATCTCCGAGATCCTGCGCCAGCTAGAAGCTCTCAGAGAGGTAAGAGTCGAGAGGCAGACCCCGCTGGGGCCTGTGAAGCTAGTGAAGAAGATGGACATAGGGGAGTTAAAGACTTCAATAGCAGATAGACAAGACTATGCCAAGGCCTTGAGAGAAGCTGTGTTGAAACTACACGAAGCCAGGGAGATGTACGAGAAAGTCAAAGAAGAACTGGAGCGAGAAGCCGAGGAAAAGGCCAGGCTATTGAGGAGGATATCGACGGTGCTAGACAAGTATCCACAGAGGAGGAAGTTTATAGATCTAGGCAGGCTAGACGAGAATACTATAAGAAGAGAGGAGTCAATCGTCCAGAAGGCCGAGGAGGCGTTGAAGATCTGGGGCGGCGTTAGGCAGATGGCCAGCGCAGTGGGCTCGCGGCTAGACGTGGAGAGGGACCTAAAGCTTCTGCTGGAGCTACCGGAGCCCTGGCTCGACGACTACGTGGCGGCTCTTAAGATATACGCCGCCGAGATCGAGAAGAGATACGGCGCGTTGATGGAGCTGGAGAGGGCTAGAAAAGCCGCCTTGGAGTGGCTAAGGGCTAAGCTCGGGATTGAGGAAGAGGATTTAGACAAGGCCCTAGACATAGCCGCCGCGAAAACTGGCGTACGTAGAAAGTTGCTAGAGTCCGTGGCCCGCCGGGGAAGAGGCGCCGTACTAGACGTCGACGAGCTGGCGAAGGAGTCGGGTGTTGAGAAAGAGGAGGTTGAGAGAGATCTAGAAAAGCTCTACAAAGCCCGTGTAATTGAGAAGAAATATGTCGCCTAGGATCACAATTTTGAGAGAAGAAGCCGCCGCGGAGGAGGGAGACGTAATAATAGACGCAAGAGGCCAGCCCCAGTTCTTCGACGTAGTAATCCTAAGCGGCAGAGAGCTGAAGTCCATAGTAGCCACTGGAGCCGTCAGCGCCGGGGTCCCCATAGGCGTGGGTAAGTATACCAAGAAGCCCGTGGCGGCGGTGATAGGCGAGAAGATATACATCAAGGGGATGCCCCTCACCCTGTACGCCGAGATGGGGATTCTCGAAAAGGAGTTGGCAGAGGCGCTCAGCAAAACCAGCCACGAGGCGGACATACTACTTCGAAAGCTAAAAGAAATCGTCGTTGCCGAGAGGCGGCGCCACAAGAGGTCACAAACTCTCTCAATACTAGGGCAGTACATAGCAGGAGAAATTAACGAACTCCCCCCACACCTAGCAGATCTACTGGGGGGGCTGGATAGGGAGTCTATAAGGAAATTATTCGACCGCCTAGTTGAGGAGATTTACTAATGAGAGACCTCCTATCCGCCGTGCTCAGGCTGGCTGAGTTGGAGACCCCGCCGAGGCTTCTGGAGATACCCAGAGAGCTGAGTCAATTGGTCACTCCATGTGAAGAGGGGGGTAGGCCTATTGAGTACTACGCGGTAGACTCCGGCTACGTTGTGCAGAGGGTGGGGCCGCGGGACATCCTAATACAGTCAATAGTCGCCATCGGGCGAGACATCAAGAGAAAATACATCGTCACTACAGTGACGGGCGACCCCCACGTCGAAGCGCGCATCAGGGAAATACGCTTTGCAGAGTTCATAAACTCAGACATAGTGTTGGTTGACGGCCCCCTCACGCCCTATGTAAACACGGCCAGAATCATAGGGGTGTCCAAAGATCCGCGGCTTGCGAGATACGGGCCGAGGATACCCGACGCAGATCTAAGAGACAAATTCACAAAACTCTCCAGATACGTAGGGGAGAGGGGAGTCGTAGAAGCTCTGTTAGCCAGAGCCCCCCCAGGCTCGTATCTACCCCCGGTGGATCTAGGGGAGTTGGCTGGCACATTTTTCAAATCAGACTGGGTGATATATGTAGAGTTTCCAAAAAGCTATAGGCCGGAGGTCTTGTGCCAGCTATTTAGGAGGTATCCCATAAGGCTGAGGCTGGCGCATCACTTGGCAAAGGTTAATAGAGAGTATCTAAAAACAGTGAAGATAATGCTGTCAACGGTACTGGGCGCGCCGCCTCGTTTCAGGGATTTTCTATAACCCTTTATATACATATATAAGTTGTGCAAGAGCCATGTTAATACAATCGTCAAGAGAGTCGAGGTTATACCTCTTGCATATCTTATATAGATGTTCTAATTCCTCCTCCGAAAGAGGAATTACTACCTGTTCCATATCCAAGTGTATGGCCCTGGTTATATACCCCCTTTACAAAAAACGTACACGTAAACATATATATACAATCCATCCGACGGACATAATGCGAGGGCTTTCTCCCAGAATCTCGGCTCTTAGAGAGTCGCCCACCCGCAAAATTGACGAACTACGTGAAAAACTTAGGAGAGAGAACAGAGACGTAATTCTACTCTCAACAGGCCAGCCATCTATCCCACCCCCCCGCGAGGTGAGGGAGGCCCTCGGGGAACTACTCAAGACAGAGTCGATGGAGCTGTACGGGTACACGCCAAGCCAAGGTATTTATGAAGTTAGGCAGGCGATATCAGAGGACTTGAGGAGGCTAGGCGGCCTAGAGGTGCCCCCAGAGCAGATAGTCCTAACAGCCGGGGGCCAGGCCGCCATGTTTTCCACACTGGCGACGTTAATAGAGCCGGGAGACGAAGTCGTGGTGACAGACCCCACGTATTTCGGCTATAGACCGCTGTTGGAGTACTTCGGCGCAGTTATAAAACCCGTAGTCACGTCGCTGGAAGGCGGTTTTCAACCAGATCCCGAAACTTTGAAAGGTGTAGTTAGCAGAAAGACGAAGGCCATGATACTAGTAAGCCCCGACAACCCCACTGGGAGGACTCTGAGAGAGGACGTGGCCAAGGCCGTGGCCGACCTCGCCGTTGACTACGACTTCTGGCTAATAACCGACGAGGCCTACAAAACACTGATCTACGAAGGGAGCCACGTGTATCTCTACAAAATGGCGCCGGAGCGCACGATTTCAATCAATACCTTTTCTAAGGATCCGGCCATCCCCGGGTGGCGTCTTGGCTACGTATACGGGCCGCCGGAGGTGATACCCAGAATCAAGCTGGTCAACGAGGAAATGGTCTACTGCCCCCCGTCGTTCGCCCAGAGGCTCGTGGCCATATACCTCCGCTCCGAGTCTAGGACGAGGTATATAAGGGAGGTGGTGGAGATATACCGCCAGAAAAGAGACGTCGCCGTGGCGGCGTTGAGGAGGTACGTGCCAGAGGCGAGGTTTGTGGTGCCGTCGGGGTCCATGTTCGTATTTGCAGACCTCTCGCGGTACATAAGCGACGGGGAGATCTTCGCGAGGGAGTTGCTGGAAAGGTACGGAGTCGCGGTGGTCCCCGGCTCCTACTTCAGCAATGTGTACAAAGCCGCTGTACGTATCTCCTTCGTGACGGAGACGCCGCAGAGGATCGAGGAGGGGATTAGGAGGATCGGCGAGGCGCTTAGAGCCACGTGATACTTGTAGAGACGCTTCTGTACCTGCTCAGAGGCGGGGAGGTCCTTCTGATTCTAAAGAAGCGGGGACTCGGGGCGGGCCTCTACAACGGCGTAGGCGGCAAGGTGAAGCCGGGGGAGACGCCGGAGGAGGCCGCCGTGAGGGAGGCCGTGGAGGAGATCGGCGTGAAACCGTTGCAACTGAATTGGGGCGGCCTTCTTGAGTTTTGGAATTTTGTAGACGGCGGCGTTGAGTCCGTCCACTATGTCCACGTGTTTACGTCGAATAGCTACGTGGGGGAGCCGCGGGAAAGCGAGGAGGCCATCCCCCATTGGTTTAGGAGGGAGGAGGTGCCTTACGACAAGATGTGGGAAGACGACCGCTACTGGCTTCCTATTGTGCTGGGGGGAGGGCGGATCTACGGGAGGTTTGAGTTTCAAAAATGGAAGTTGAGGAGGTGGAGTCTCTACCTACTTGAGGAGGCTAGCCAGCCTCTCCTTGATCTGGTTAAGCTCGGCACGTAGCCTCTCCACCTCCTGCCTCAGCTTCGTGTTTTCCTCTGCGAGGTCTTTACACTCCCTCGGCGCCGCGACTTGTTGACACCTGTCGCTTCTGACCCAGTAGTAGAGCTCCGTCCTGTCTTTCCGCCACCGGAGCTCCCCAGCGGAGGGATCTAGCTCTATTTCGGTTATTATCATGAATATGTCGCCTTTGTCCAAGCCGTGTCTAGGCGCCTGTTCGTTGAAAAACCACTCTTTCATCTCGTCGAAGATCTCTCTGCTGGTTCTCCTAAACTCCTCGGAGTCCCTAATCTTGTTAAAAATCTCCTCTCCCTGGGGCCCGAACTTCTCCCTAAGGGAGCCCGCCACTGCGCCAAACAGTAGCCTAAAGAAGTCGGGCCTCCCTCCGGCGCCGTATCTTCCGAATAGCCTCCCCGCCGAGGTCTTCCCCGTATTCCACCTGATGACGAGGATCTGCTTACCCGCCCTCTCCTCCACGTGGACCCTCTCTACCGTCCTCTCCTCCTCAGCCATGTATACAAACTTACAGTTTTTAAATAAAGATCCGCGCCCCGTACGTGTATTACAACATGGTGTTTAGAGGGGGCTTTGCGAGGGGGTGCGAGCTGTGCCTCCTGGGCGCCAAAAGCGTAATATTTATCACAGGCCTCTGTCCCCTTAGCTGTTTCTACTGTCCTGTGAGCGCCGAGAGGTTCGGCCGCGACGTTATTTATGTAAACGACGTGCCTGTACAGAGGCTGGAGGATATACCCAGAATCGTCGCAGAGTACGCCTCCGACGGCGCCGCCGTGACCGGGGGGGATCCCTCGGTGGTGGCCGAGAGAGTCAAGGCCGTGGCGGACATCTTAAAGAGAGAATTCGGCGACGGCTTCCACATACACATGTACACCCACATCCTCAACCTAAACAGCAAAAGAGTCGGCATCTTGGCGTCCAGCCGGGTGGACGAGGTTAGGATACACATAACGTCGAGGGGGCAGGCGGCTGGGAGGGAGAAGTATCTAAAGGCCCTTGCCGCGGCTGGGAAAACCCTCGGCGCCGAGGTGCCGGCCCTTCCGGGATATGAAAGAGAAATCGCAGATGCCGTCAACGCCTTGGCGCCCTACATAAGCTTCGTAAACATCAACGAGCTAGACGTCTCTGAAAGCAACGTGGAAAGGCTGAGGGCCGCGGGGTACAGAGTGGAGGGCCTCAACGTGGCTGGGAGCCTAGAGGCGGCGAGGAAGATAGCCGAGATGGTGGCTGTGCCGGCCCACATATGCACAGGCCGCTCGAAAGACATTGTGCAGATTGGGTCACGCCAATTTAGACACGCCATGGCCACGGCCGCGCCTAATGAATACGTACGCGACGACGGAGCCGTGTACTACGACGAGGGGGGAGCACATCCGCGAAGCCTAAAGGCGAGCAACATAAAGATAAGGCTGACAGTAGGCACAAAAAAACTCGAGATATAGTTGCTTATTAAGATGTTAAATAGACATGAAGATACTCACAGCCCTCCTCATCCTAACACCCATCGTAATAGCCGCCACAAACGCCACAGACCCCTTCGCCAAGATAAACCAGACAATAGAGAGCATACTCTCATCAATAGACAGCTTTCTACAAAATCTCAAAAACATACTAAAGACACACATAATCTCCATCTCAAAAACACT